>NZ_JBHUDX010000087.1:2088-26994 GCF_042678285.1 Streptomyces caeni | reverse complement strand
CCCGCGCGCAGGCGATCTACCAAACTCCTGATCCGAACTCCAGACAGGACCTAGGCGATCCAGCAGCTCGTACCGCTGCGCCAGCTCGGTCGCCTGCTGGGCCTGCGGGACGGGGACGGCGGCGCTGGCGGGGAGGGATGGCCCATGGGTGACGTCCCGCATGGTACGTCGCGGCAGCGACTGCGTGAGGGGGGCGGTCTGCCGCGCGCGGTAGGGGTCGTTGGGCTGATACGACATCAGGCGTCCTGAAAGGTGGTAGTGGATGCGGGGCGAGCGGGGCTTGCCGATGCGCTCTTCAAGGCGTGGCCAACGAGGGTCAGCAGGACGCCAGCGACGTGGTTCGGATCGCGGGCGTCGCAGGTGACCACCGGCACAGAGGCGGGCAGTTCGAGGGCGGTGCGGACCTCATCGGGGTGGTAACGATGTGCTCCGTCGAACTGGTTCACCGCGACGACGAAGGGCAGGCCGATGTCCTCGCAGAAGCCGACGGGGGTGAAGCTGCTTTCCAGGCGGCGGGTGTCGACCAGGACGACCGCGCCGACGGCTCCGCGACAGAGGTCGTACCAGAGGTCGACGAACCGGTCCTGGCCGGGCGTGCCGAACAGGAACAATTCCAGGGGCACGGGCGCGTCGGGCAGGTTGAGGCGACCGAAGTCGAAGGCGACCGTGGTGGTCTGCTTGGCCTCGACGCCCGCCAGGCTGTCCACGTCCGCGCTCGCCTCGGTCAGGTACTCCTCCGTGCTCAGCGGCGTGATCTCACTGACGGCACCCACGGCGGTGGTCTTGCCCGCGCCGAAACCGCCAGCGATCACGACCTTCAGCACGGTCGGTGCACCGGTACGCGGGCGCGACGACGGCCGCAGCACCACGGCCGGGTCACCCGGCCTGGGGGTAGGCGATGGCATCGGGCCACTTCCTCTTCAGGCCCGCAGATAGGGCCGCCAGCAGTTGTGCAGAGGGACGTGCATGCGCGTCGGACGCGGCATAGGCGGTGACGGGGACGACCAGGGCGTCGGCGTCCAGGAGGTCGGAGATAAGGATCTTGACGGCGGTTACGGGACGGCCGAGTCGGCCCGCCAGCTCGGTCACCGAACGCCGGTGCTCCCGGCACAGGGCGAGGATCTCTGCGCATTCTTCGGCCTGGCCCGGGCCGGGCCGCCCGGGTCCGGCATCCAGCACCGTGTCCAGGCCGAGCAGATGCCGTGGCCGGGTGCGACCGCGCGTCAGGGTGTAGGTCCGCACGAACGTCGAATCCTCGGCCGCGCTCCCGTGTGCGGTCACCGGACCTCATCACCCGTGCCGACGCGGACGGGGATCTGCATGTAGGGGGCGAACTTCTGCACCAGGCGCCCCATCTCGAACCCGACGGTGCCGGCATCGGCGTCCATGGTCGCGATCACCGCGAGGACCGTGTCCACCACGCCTCGTTCGTTGCCGGGATGGCCCTCGAAGGCCGCGCTGCGACCGGAACTCTGGACGAAGATCAGACAGTCGTCTCGCTCGATGACGACCTGCCTCGCCGGCCTCTTCTTGTGGGTGGGACCGGTGATGTTCGCCGCGAGTGAGGCCACTCCGCTGATGGCGGCCGACAGTTCGTCCGCCCAGTCCTTGTCGACCTCGCTGTCCAGCAGCCGCAGTCCGTCCCGCGAGAGCAGGACGGCGTGCGTGACGCCCGTCGTGTCGGAGGCGAACTGCCGCAGCAGCCACGCCATGTTGTCCCGCTGTCCGCTTGCCGTTGTCTCGGTTGCGGGTGCGTCGCCGGTCACGTTGTTCATCGCGGGGTGGGTACTCATAGGGATCGCTCCAGAAAGGGGGGGAAGGGCCAGCGGATGTAACGGCCACCGGGAACGTGGAGGGACGAGGTTCAGGGCCTGGGGTGCTCTGTCGAAGCGGTGGGAGAACCGGCTTGCCCGCCGGCCTGGATGCCGGTGCGGAAGGCGGCTGCGAGCCCTGGCGTCGCCTCGGTCATAGGGGCTTGCTCCCGCTCGTGTGGCGGACGGAACGTGCCGGCCTGGCGTCTACGCGTGGGAAGCGCGGGTGGATCAGCAGGGTGACCTGCCTGTGCGGCTTCCGGCGCCCCTGTGGCATTGGTGCGCGGAACCTGCCCCGCTCTCGGGGTGGCTGGAGTCGCGGCAACCTGCTGCGATTGCGGCCCCAAGGGGCGGGTGTCCTGGGGCGGCGCGCCCGCATCGTCGATGGAGGGAATGGCTACCAGGAGCCGTGCCGGGATGACCACCAGGGCGGTGGTGCCTCCTGTCACGTTCTCCTGCAGGAGAACGGACAGCCCGTGCGACTGGGCGATCTTCGCGGCGACCAGCAAGCCGAGCTGTCCCGCTCGCACCTGGCCGCTGACGTCGACCTTGTCGGGGGCCTGGAGCAGGTGGTTCATCTGCGCCCGCGTCTGCGGATGCATGGGGATGGCCCGGTCCTCGACCTCGACCGCCAGCCCGTTCGCCACCCGCTGCGCACGCACCATCACCTTCGTAGCCGGATCGGAACACTCACAGGCGTTCTCGATCAGCTCAGCCAGCAGGTGCGTCAGGTCCGGACCCACATGGCCGGGAAGGCCCAGCTCCGCGCCCACGGACCCGGCCGCAACCGCCACCCGCGGATACTGCACGACCTCGGAGACGGCGCCGCGCAGCACGCTCTTGACGGGAACGGGCCGACGCACGCTGCGCAGGGACTGCCCGCCCAGCACCGCTGTGCTCTCGACCTGACGACGCATCCGCGTCACGAGGTGATCGATCTCGAAGATCTTGGCGAGCAGCTCCGGGTCGTCGGTCAGCATCTCCAGCTGGCTCAGTGCCTCAAGCGCCTTGCCGACCAGCGCGTGCTCGCGCATGGCCAGGCGACGCAGCACTTCCAGGAGTACGACGGACTGGGACTCGTCGTGCACCCGTATCAGCGACGCGATGGCCTGCACCTGGAGGGCACTCAACGCCTTGTTGATCTCGACGTTCGGACTGGCCGATGGTGGCACCTGCAGGTCCGGCAGCGGCGGCCGTCCCCCGCGGCACAGCTCGTCTGCCGACCACTGCACCGACTTTTCGACGGCCGCCGCTGCTCCTGCGACCGCTGCCAATGCCGCTGCCTGGGCATGCTCCGCAGCCGTCTGCACGGCCCCTGCAGCCGTTCGCGCTCTGCGAGCCGCCAGCGTGGCGACCCCCGCCAGTCCGCAGACCAGGCCGGCGAGGAGCCAGCCGGGGCCCACCGCGGACACCGACCAGAGGATGAAGGCGGCACCCAGCAGTGCGGCAAGGAGCACTAGGGGCAGTGCGACGGCGCGGTGGACATGGTGCAGCGTGAACGCGTCGATCTGAGGCCGCCGTCGGCGGTGGCCGGTGGCGGCCGGCCCTGCCGCAAAGGCGCTGTCAGGCATGGGAATCCTCGTCAGGGTGGGGGTGGCTAGGCGTGCTGCGGCGTCAGGTCTGCGCAGGTCTGGTGTGTGCTGCGTGGGGTCGAGCTCCCGTGGAGCGATGCAGCCGCTTACTCGATCACCACGAAGAGCCAGCCACGCCATGGGACCGAGAATCAGCGCGATCAGAACTGCCCCGGCGGCGGTCATGTCCGGGGCACCGACGCGGCCAGAACCACGCAGGCGAGGGCGAGAGCGAAGACCGCGCCGCGCAGCACGTTGATCGGCGGCTTCCACCAGCGCCGTCTCTGGACCGGCTTCGCAGGGGGCACGTCGTGGGCCTGCACGGCAGCGATGAGGTCTTGGGTTGCCTCGGCCAGCCTGACCAGATGGACCCTGCTGGGCATGTAGCCCTCGGGGATGCCCGCCGAGGCGAGTTGCTGCGCGCGGCGCAGTACGGGTGCTTCCGGGGGCACAACCAGCCCGAGCTGGCTGACGTGACCGCGAAGGCGGCACGCGAGTTCCTCCACGTCGGCGGCGCTCTCCGGCAGCGGCGACTCCTCGTCCAGCACGAGCGCCACCGTCTCCGCTGCGGCCATCGACCGATCGCGGTCAGGGCCTGGTTCGGCACCGACAGCGCCCTGTCCGCCCGGGCCAACGCGCTGGCTGGCGTCCCGGCGGAAAGTCAGCCGACGACGCATGAGACAACTCCTGTTCGCATGAGGCCAACTCGGCTTGGCCGTGGTCGGTGAGACGCCTGGTGTCGGGCGCAACCGTGTCCTCCCCGGCGGGTGGCACACGGGAGCGCGGCATGCGGCGTCGTGACATCGCGCAGCGCTGATCACCTCGCCGATCACTCGACGTGATTGCGCGGTGACTAGAGAACACCTCGCGGTGAAGCCTGGGGAATGACTTTCAGATGACGTTGACTCGTCAGTAACCCTGTTTGGGGTGCCGCCGGAGCAAAGGGGCCTGACATGCTGGGCGCCATGGTGACTCTCGATGGAACGCCCGTATCCGTAGACGACCTGCTTCCCTTGGCGCTCACAAACGTCGGCCACTTCACGTCCATGCGCGTCGACTCCGACGGCACCATCCGCGGCCTGACGCTGCACATGGAACGCCTCGCACGGGACTGCAAGATCGTGTGGCATGCGGCTTTGGACACCGACCGCGTGCGCGAGTACGTCCGCCAGGCCCTGGAGGCACAGCCCCATCCGTGCGTCGTCCGTGTCACGATCTACGACCCGAAGGTCGAGCTGGGCCACCCGGCCGACGCCAACGAACCGCACGTTCTCGTGTCCGTGCGCGGAGCCGGCGCCCTGCCGCCGGCTCCGCTGCGCGCCCAGAGCCTGGTCTACGAGCGTGACCTCCCCGAGGTGAAGCACGTCGGCCTCTTCGGCGCATTGCACATCAGGGGCGCGGCCCAGCGAGCGGGCTTCGACGACGCCTTGTTCGTCGGCCGCGACGGCTTCGTCTCCGAGGGCGGTACTTGGAACGTGGCCTTCATCGACCAGGAAGGCACCGTGGTGTGGCCCGACGCCCCCGTACTGCCCGGCGTCACCATGACCCTGCTCCAGCAGCAAGTCGAACACCGCACCGCCACCGTTACGTTGGAACAGGCGAAGGGCATGGCTGCGGCCTTTGCCACGAACACCTCGATCGGCGTCCGCCCCTTGGCCGCGATCGACGACACCCAGCTCCCCGTCGAACACCCCGTCTTGACGCGGCTCCAGGAGGCGTACCTGTCGATCCCCGGCGAGACGCTGTAAAGCAGCACCATGGCGGGGGTGACTAGGTGGACCGGCCGTGAAGCCGAGCTGCTGCGCAAGGCCATGCGGAAAACACAGAAGGAGTTCGCTGAACTGGTGGGAGTCAACCCCCGTCAGATCCCTCGCTGGAAGAGCCGGGCGGAGACCATCGAACTCGAGCTCGACAACCAGGCAGCCCTGGATACTCTCCTGGCCCAAGCCGAGCCCGACGTCCAGCAGCGGTTCGCCACGCTCCTGACCGAACGTGCCACTGCTGAGCATGATGAACGCGCCGAGGAACTGCTGCGAAAGGACCCGAGCACCCGCCGGCACTCGATCGACGGGAAGGTCATGACCCTCGTCGAAGAGGGCATCTACCTCTCCGGCCCCGACAACCGCGCGGTGTGGCTGGAGCCGTTCTTCATCGACGTCTACCCGACGACCAACGAGGACTACGCGAAGTTCGTGCAGGCCACCAATCACCGGCCACCCCAGCACTGGCCTGACGGCCGCTGCCCCGCCGCCCTGGCCACCCACCCCGTGGTGTGGGTGACGTGGCACGACGCGACCGCCTACGCCCGCTGGGCAAGCAAAGCTCTGCCGACCGCTCGGCAGTGGGAGAAGGCGGCTCGCGGACCGCGCGGGCGCATCTACCCCTGGGGCAACGAACCGACCGCCGCGAAGGCGAACACGGCCGAGGCCGGCATCGACGCGACGACCCCCGTCTCCCGTTACCAATCCGGCGTCAGCCCATTCGGCATCTTCGACATGTGCGGCAACGTCTGGGAGTGGTGCTCCACCGAAGAGGAGCCCGGCAACGGGCGGTACTACCTGAAAGGCTCGGCGTTCACGTCCCCGATCGAACGGGCTGCGCCGTCCTTGATGAACACTGCCGCTGCCTCGATGAAGGACAACGACACTGGATTCCGCTGTGCTATGCCAGCGTGATTCGGGAGCCGTGAGCGACCAGTCGATCCTGCATCGGTTGCCGTGAGAGACGGCTCCGGCCATCAGGGCGCTGCCCGCATCAGGCGATGACGGGGCGCACCTCGTACTGCGGTTGCTTGTCATCAGCTTGCCGCCAATCTCAGCTCACACCATGTGATGGCGTCGGCGTCCTCGACCCGGCCAGGCCCCTCGTCCCTCTTGGGTGAGCGACTGCACGAGCACCAGGCAGCGGCCGTTCTCGTCGGCGTCACGAAGGGCTTCCTGCCGGGCGCGGCCATGACAGATGTCCAGCGCAGTCCGGTCGTGCCCGCGACGGCATCGTCCGCATTCAGAGCGAGCTGCCGCCTGACCGGCAACGCCTCGGTCGCCACCTCACCGAACTGGACCACCGGGCGCGGAACATGCTGCGGGACATAGGCTGACCGCGACACGGGCTCAGGGCCCCGTACGGCAGCTCGTGGATCCGCGTCTCCAAGGGGGAGGACCCAGTACCGGTGACGACGTACGAGGTCGAATCGATCGCAACGGTCGTTGGCGGCCACACCTGCGTTCAGGATGACTACCAGGGTGGGGTCGAGTCGGTCATCCGACTCAACGACGCATACCCCCTGGAAACCCTCCAGGGCATCGATGAGTTCTCCCACCTGACGGTGACGTGGCGCTTCCATCTGGCGCGACCCGAAGACGTCCAGCTCCACGCGCGCAGCCCCCGCGGGAATCCGGACTGGCCGCCGACCGGTACCTTCGTCCACCGCAACCATCGGCGTCCCAATCAACTGGCGATCAGCTACCCGCGGCTGCTCAAGGTCGAGGGGCGGGACCTGTTGGTCACCGATCTCGACGCTGTAGACGGAACGCCCGTGATCGACTTGGCACCGTACTTCGAACAGATGGGGCCTCGTGGCCCGATCCGTCAGCCCGCCTGGCCCGGCGAGATGCTCGAACCGAAGTACTGGGCGAAGGCAAGCGAACGGCCCTCGGAGCGCCCTGTATGACAGAAGCGACTGAGCTGCCCGGCTTGCCATTTGCATCGTCGGGAACCAACTTGAGGTCTGGCTCAAGCTGCAGCCCTCGCGTCTCGGAACTCACACCACGTCTCCTCGCCGCTGCTCTCCCATGCGTCTGAGATCGCATCGACCAGCCGGATCCCGCGCCCTGATTCGCCGTCGGGTCCGGCTTCCTTGAGCGCAGCGGGCGCCGGGTTGTGGTCGGTTACCGAGACACGCACCACGTCGACGGCCACCGTGATGCGGAGCACGACTTCGCCCTCACCGTGGACCACGGCGTTGGTGACCAGCTCCGAAACGGCCAGTACGACGAACCCTGCCACCGGTTCCGAAACACGGCACCGCCGCAGGAACGCCCTGGCTATGCGCCGCATCTCCCCGACCTTCGCGAGGTCGGGGAGAAGGGCCGTCTGACAGGCATGGGCTGTCGCCGGTACCTCTGCCCTCGCCGATGCGCCGGGCTCGTCTTCCTGAACCGGCCTGACGCATGACGCGCCTGCTGTAGCCGCACTGCTACGGATGCCCCCGCCGGGCGGGGCCGCCTCTTGGAGCCTGGTCATGTGGGCTATCGCACCGTGCGGCGACGCCGTCGACCAGGGGAATCCAGAGGGGGAAAGTTCTGTCAAGGGGGAAACTGCAGGGGGGAATTGAGGCCATGATTGGATTCCGCCCACCAACAGAGGTCACACTCATGCCAGACCCGTTCGCCGACCTGCTCCTCCGGCTTCGGCAGGAGGCGGGCCGGACACAGGAGGAGCAGGCGGAGGCGATCAACGCTGTCTCCGGCCGGGACACCATGACCCGCCGAGAGATCAGCCGTTATGAGAACTTCGAGAACATTCCTACCAACCACACAATCGGCCACATCGCGGCGGCCTGCGGTGTCCCCTTCGAGGAACTACAGCGAGAGGCCAAGGCCGCCCGCGCTCGGAAGAGAAAGGGGCATGCCGATGCAGGGGAGGACCAAGACGCCGTGAAGCGTCGCACGCTCCTGGGTAGCGCCACTATCGGCGTGAGCGTGGCCGCCGAGCCCTGGGGGCGCCTCGCCTTCGCCCTCAGCAAGGGGACCAAGATCGATTCGCCCGCTGCCGCCGCGCTCATCGACCGAGCCGCTGAACTGCACGTCCAGGAACTCAACCTCAGCGCGCGGCGGCTACAAAAAACGGTCGAGTCGCATCTTGACGCGATCACTACGGCCCTGCCTCGTGCAGGCGAACACGAAGGCGCTCTCACCATCGCCGCCGGGGAAACCGCCGCTCTGGCCGGTTGGGTGGCCTGGGACCTGGGGGAGCACGACAAAGCCAACGCCTACTACAAAGTCACGTCGCAGTGCGCGGCGGCTGTCGGGCATCCTCCACTCCGAGCCCTGGCTCTGACCTACAGCAGCTACGGCGCTTTGACGCCAAAGGCGAAGATGGAGTTCCTCTCCCAAGCCGCCAACGACGTGCGAGGCCACGGTAACGCTACTGCTGCCGCCTGGGTTCTCGGTAGGCACGCGGAAGAAGCTGCGGCGGCCGGCGACGAGGTGGGGGCGCTCCAAGCGTTAGACCGAGCGCGCTTCGCCTACGATTTCGCGGACCACACCAGCGAGCAGGCATGGGTCAGGTTCGTGACCCCATACCGCATGGACTCGTTGGCCCTGTCCGTGTACGGCCAGCTGAGGCGCCCTGAGCTCACGTCCACAGCTGATACCGCGGTCGACCGCCTCGGAGACGGGCTACCAGACGGGGGCGTCGTAGTCCTCGGTGATCTGGCGTCGGCCCTACTGCGTGGGGGTGACGTCGACCAAGGCGTCCACGTGGCACGCCAGTTCGCTGCGGCGGCACAGGCCAAGCCCAACACCATGGGCAAGGAGCGGGCGGCGGCTATTGCAGCGTTGCTCCCTGACAGCGAGCACGAACTTGCCGTTCATTTCCGGCGGTTCGCATCCTGATCCACCTCGGGTGTCACGCGGCAAGCCCAGGGCACCAACGTCGCCGACGCCCGGCCCGTGGCTCCTCAGTCGGATTCCGTCTCCTCGAAGACCCAGGACAGGTACGCCTCCGACCCGCCGGTTACGGGCAGTGTGATCCATTGGGGGACGTCGTACGAGTGCTTCTCGTGCACCCACGCTTCTAGCGCGGGAAGACGGTCCGTCGTAGTCATATACGAGATGCGCCACTCCCGCGCCGCCTCGACCTTCCCCTTCCACCAGTAGAAGGCGGTGATTGGCGCATCGATGTGAACTCCCGCTGCCAGCTTGCTCTCGACCGCACCTCGGGCCAGCATCGTCGCCTGCCCCTCGTCGTCGCTGGTCGTCTGAGCAATCACAATTTCGTGGGCCATGCAACTACCTCTCCAGCTCGGGTACCGCGACCCTACCCAGCCGTCCAGGGCACACCGAGAGCCGGTCGCCACCTCTCAAGGCGAGTGAGGGCTCGACCACGAGCTGTACCAGTCAACTGACGGCGGGCCATGCGGGGTGCCGCGTCGCTTCGGCACTGCGGTGGCAGGTTCTCATCAACGAGGTCGTGCGGCTGCATTATGCAGGCGCCGGGCCCGTGCGCTTCACAAGCCCGCGACAGGAGGACTTGCTGGCTGTCGGCGGGCATTCGCTCACGGCAGACGAGAAATAGGACCACAGGACTGGATACCTCCGTCCGGACCATGTCAACGTACAACGTCCCGTAAAACACCAGGCCAGGATGTGCAGATGCTCCACTGCGGCCCAGGTTGCGAAATGCCTTGGAATCCTGCACCCGTGTGACTGCCTTGCTGGCAGGGCTCCTACTTGGGGAGGTCCGCCTGTCTGACCCCGCTATTCGATCCGCTCGCTTCACTGCACCCGCTCTTTATACCCGCGGCGCGTCTGAACGCCTGGTACAGCCAGGCAGCCGGCGACTACGGGACCCTTTCCGCCGGGCTGTACGTCTGCCTTTGCGTGGCTGGCCTGTTCGGCGAGGACCTGTTGCAACCCG
The DNA here is from genome assembly GCF_042678285.1 of Streptomyces caeni. Lineage (NCBI taxonomy): Bacteria > Bacillati > Actinomycetota > Actinomycetes > Kitasatosporales > Streptomycetaceae > Streptomyces > Streptomyces caeni. The sequence goes on along the minus strand of NZ_JBHUDX010000087.1, from coordinate 16,973 downwards.
GCTATCGCAGCGTCAGTGCCGCCCTCGCATACCGTGCGGCACGTCTTGGCGCCGCAACACGGCAAGTGGCACTCGCCATCAGGACGAGCGACTCGCTGCCCGGAATCTCGACCGCCTCACCGATGACGGTCTGCTGGTGCTCGCCACGGACGGCGCGCACCTGGTTGCGCGTCGGCTGGCCCTGGCTGCGGCGGGCCTAAGCAGATGCCGCCTTCGTGATGCGGTGCGCAACATAGACGACGATCGCCGGTTAGCAAAACCGGCGATCGTGAGGTTCCTTGAGGACGTTCGCATGCGCGGCTGTGCTTGGCGGCGGAGCTGCAGCGAACTCAGCAGCCCGTGAAACGGAATGGCACTGGTCTGGTGCCAGCCAGATGATCCGGCGCCCTGCTGGTGCAGGTCCCCTTGAAGGAGAGTGAGTACCCCCTGTCCGTTCCGATCAAGAAGCTTCCACCCAACTCCAAGGGGCAGGTGCGCTACCGGTTCGTAGTCGACGTGGGTGTCGACCCTGCCACCGGGAGGCGGAAGCAGCTGACGCGTACGTTCGCCACTCTCAAGGAGGCGAAGGCTGAGTACGCGCGCATCACCAACCGCCGCGAGGAAGGGACATTCGTACCTCCCAACCAGATAACTGTCAATGAGTGGCTTGATCAGTGGCTGGCCATGAAAGCAGAGGATCTGGAAGAGACCACTGTCTACAACTATCGGGTCACCCTCGACCGGGTTCGGGGGAGGCTGGGGCGCATCCGGCTTCAGGAACTCACCGAGGAAGATGTAGAAGAGTGGATGCACTGGGCGTTGAAGCACGGGCGTGTACGTGGTGGTAAAGCAGGTACTCCGCTGGGAGTGACCAGCGTGGAAATGAGTCTCGCCCGATTGAAGGACGCCCTGAATCGAGCCGTTACGCGTCGGCTAGTAACCATGAATGTAGCCCAACATGTGACCATCCCACGTAGGGCACGTAAAGAAGAGCGAAAGAAGAAGCAGGAGGTGAAGCCGTGGAACGTGCAGGAGATTCAGACGTTCATTCACGGTGTCCGGACAGAACGGCTTTACGCTGCCCTCTTGCTGTCCCTCATGGGTCTACGTCCGGCTGAAGTCTGCGGACTCCGATGGGAAGACGTGGACTTGGAAGCCGCCACGATCACAATAGCCAACACGCGGACGATGATGGGAAATCGGTACGTTGTGGAGAAGGACACCAAGTCCCTGGCTGGGGAACGGGATCTTCCTTTGCCGGCACCGGTGCTGGCTGCCCTCAAGTCGTTCAGGGCTCTCCAAGCCAAGGAGAAGCTCGTCCTCGGTGAGGCTTACTCGGATTCCGGATACGTCGTGGTGCACGAGACCGGGGAAGCCTTCACGATCAAGCAGCTCCGCAGACGCGCTTACCGGCTCATGGAGATCCTTGAACTCCGCAGAGTGCGCCTCTACGACGCTCGCTCCTCCTGCCTCACATACCTCGCCAACAAAGGCGTGCCGGATCACATCCTTGCCCGGTGGGCCGGACACACGAACGTCAAGACCACCAAGAAGTGGTACGTGAAGCCGGACGTGGAGGACCTCCGCGGAGCCGCCACGACGTGGGACGGCCTGCACGGTACTGCGACGGAGGGGCAAGCGTGACTCAGGCGGCCTGCCGATTGGGAGACCTGCCCAGCCGTATGGCAGGCAAATCGAGGTGACCCGGAGGCCGGCTGCTGGCTGTGGGCCAGCGACGGCAACGGGGGAGGGGCGGCCAGGCTGCGGCCAACGTCTCCCCTCCTGCGAGGGAAGGCAGAGCTTGCCCGCCGTGTGGCGTTCGGGCTGTTCGTCGGTGAATCCCGGAAGGTTTTCAGGTGCGTCATGCCGATCCTTGGGGACGGCACTACACGCTTTGCTGCAAACCAGACCGTCTGGAAGCCGTGCCGAGGGTGGGAAGCTGTGCGGCGCAGGGATTGGGAGGGTGGGCGAGTCGGGAGGACGCACTGTCCCCACCGTCAGGCGTGCACATCGAAGAACCCGTACCTGGACCCATGAGGGTCTCGGCAGTGCCGGGCATGCCGCGCCGCGAGGTCACGAGCCGCCGGGTTCACCTGGCCGTGTGAGATTTCGTGAGACGTGAGAGGGTCTGGGGCGTGAGTGAGACACCCCCGAACACCCTGCAATACCGCTTTGACGGGCCAGAAGACGCTCCGGTCCTGATCCTGGGTCCCTCACTGGGTACCACATGGCACATGTGGGACCGTCAGGTCCCCGAACTCGCCCAGCAGTGGCGGGTCTTCCGGTTCGACCTGCCCGGTCACGGCGGCGCCCCCGCGCATCCGGCCGGTTCCGTCACCGACCTCACCGCCCGGCTGCTGGCGACCCTCGACGCACTCGGCGTGCAGCGCTTCGGCTACGCGGGCTGCGCACTCGGCGGCGCCGTCGGGGCCGAGCTGGCGCTGCGTCACCCCGAACGCCTCACGTCACTCGTCCTGATCGCCGCGTCGCCCCGTTTCGGCACGGCCGACGAGTTCCGCCAGCGCGGCGTGATCGTCCGGACGAACGGGCTCGACCCGATCGCCCGGTCCTCCCCGGAGCGCTGGTTCACCGGCGGGTTCGCGGCCGCGCAGCCCGCGATCATCGAGTGGGCGGTGCAGATGGTGCGCACCACCGACCCCGGCTGCTACATCGCGGCCTGCGAGGCGCTCGCGGCCTTCGACGTGCGGGCCGAACTGGGGCGTATCGGCGTGCCGACACTGGTGCTCGTGGGGTCCGAGGATCAGGTCACCGGGCCCGCCGAGGCGCGCACCCTGGTCGCCGGGATACCGGACGCCCGGCTCGCGGTCGTCCCGGGCGCCTCCCACCTGGTGCCGGTCGAGCAGCCCGCCGCGGTCACCGACCTGCTGGTCCGCCATTTCTCCACCGCCTGGCAGCCCGCATTCGACGCGGCGACCGGCCAGATGGCGGCGATCACGGCGCCTCCGGTGAAGCCGGTGCTGGCCGCGCCGCCGCCCGTGGCACCCGTGGCCGAGATCGCCCCGGCCCCCGCCCCGCCCGAGCCCGCGGGCAGGCCCGACCCGTACGACACGGGGATCAAGATCCGCCGTGAGGTGCTCGGCGACGCGCACGTCGACCAAGCGCTGTCCTCGGCGGACGACTTCTCCGGGGACTTCCAGGAGTTCGTCACCCGGTACGCGTGGGGCGAGATCTGGGACCGGCCGGGTCTGGACCGCCGCACCCGCAGCTGTGTCACGCTCACCGCGCTGGTCGCGGGCGGCCATCTGGAGGAACTCGCAGCCCATACGCGGGCGGCCCTGCGCAACGGACTCACCCCGGGCGAGATCGGGGAGGTGCTGCTGCAGGCGGCGGTCTACTGCGGTGTCCCGGCGGCGAACAGCGCTTTCAAGGTGGCGCAGCAGGTCGTCCGCGAGGAGACCACGCCCCAGGAGTGAGCGCCATCCGGGCAGCGGGAGCACCAGCCTGAGCGAGCCCCGGCCGCTGCGGCGGGAGGCAGGATGGACCCATGAAGCTCACGAAGAAGTCGCACGCCTGCATCCGGCTGGAGAAGGACGGGCGCACCCTCGTCATCGACCCGGGCACCTTCAGCGAGGAGGACGCCGCGGTCGGCGCGGACGCCATCCTGGTCACGCACGAGCACCTCGACCACTTCGACGAGGAGCGCCTGCGGACCGGGATGGAGGCCAACCCGGGCGCCGAGATCTGGACCCTCGCCTCCGTCGCGGGGAAGATCTCGGCGGCGTTCCCCGGGCGGGTGCACACCGTCGGCCACGGCGACACCTTCACCGCCGCGGGCTTCGACGTCCAGGTGCACGGCGAGCTGCACGCCGTGATCCACCCGGACATTCCCCGTATCACGAACGTCGGCTACCTCATCGACGGCGGCAAGGTCTTCCACCCGGGTGACGCGCTCACCGTCCCCGACCGGCCGGTGGAGACGCTGATGCTGCCGGTGATGGCCCCCTGGAACAAGATCGCCGAGGTCATCGACTACGTCCGCGAGGTCCGCCCGAGGCGCGCCTACGACATCCACGACGCCCTTCTGACGGACCTCGCCCGTCCGATCTACGACAACCAGATCGGCGCGCTGGGCGGCGCCGAGCACCTGAGGCTGACGTCGGGGGCGTCGGCGGAGCTCTGAGGGCGGGGCGGCGGGCTGCCGCCCGCCGCCCCCTGGAGCGGGCCCGCCGCGTTGTCGTACTCGCCCGGTAGGTTGTCAGGCATGCGCATCGCGACCTGGAACGTGAACTCGATCACCGCCCGTCTCCCGAGGCTCCTGTCCTGGCTGGAGAGCAGCGGCACGGATGTGCTGTGCCTGCAGGAGGCCAAGATCGCGGAGGAGCAGTTCCCGTACGACGAGTTGCGCGACCTGGGGTACGAGGCGGCGGTCCACGCCACCGGCCGGTGGAACGGCGTCGCGGTGCTCTCCCGCGTCGGCCTCAAGGACGTGGTCAAGGGCCTGCCCGGCGGCCCCGGCTACGAGGGCGTCGAGGAGCCCCGTGCCGTCTCCGCGACCTGCGGCCCGGTCCGCGTCTGGTCGGTGTACGTGCCGAACGGCCGCGAGGTGGACCACCCGCACTACGCCTACAAGCTCCAGTGGTTCGAGGCGCTCAGGGCGGCGGTCGCCGGTGACGCGGCGGGCAGCAGACCGTTCGCGGTGCTGGGGGACTACAACGTGGCGCCTGCGGACGACGACGTCTACGACGTGACGGCCTTCGAGGGCCTCACCCACGTCACCCCCGCCGAGCGCGCCGCGCTCGCCGCGCTGCGGGAGACGGGTCTGACGGACGTCGTTCCCCGCCCGCTCAAGTACGACCACCCGTACACGTACTGGGACTACCGTCAGCTGTGCTTCCCCAAGAACCGCGGCATGCGCATCGACCTGGTCTACGGCAACCGGCCGTTCGCTGAGGCGGTCAAGGACGCGTACGTGGACCGGGAGGAGCGCAAGGGCAAGGGAGCGTCCGACCACGCGCCGGTGGTGGTGGACCTGGAGGTGTAGCGCACATCGACCGAGGTGTCACTGTGGTGCCATCCGCCGTGGCGGTGTCAGGCTGGGCGTATGAACATCTCCTTCCTGGGCAAGTGGCGCAAGAAGCACGGCCCCGCCTTCGGCGTCGCGGTGTTCTCCGAAGGTGACGGCGACACCGGCGGCATCACCGAACTCCTCTCCGAGTGCGAGCTGCTGCGCTCCCACGCCGACCGGGCGGGCGTCGAACTCGACGACTCCGCCGCGTCCTTGGAGGCCCTCGACCAGCTCCTGCCGCGCTGGCGCGACGACGAGGAGACCCTGCCCTGGCTCGGGAACGACGCGGGGCTGTACCTGGGCACGGTGATCGTGCGCACCGTCCCGGGCTCCGCCTGGGAGATCTGGCCGAGCGGCCACCCCGTGGTGCGGCTGCGCTCCGGCCGTGAGATCGATGTGGTCGTCGACGGCCACACCTGGGCGGCCACCGGCGCCCCCGAACTCTCGCAGGTGTACGCCGAGGTCGCGGAGAACTGAAACCCCGCCCCGCCCGAACCCCGCCCCGCACGCGCGTCCGCCCCGCACGCGCGTCCGCCCGGCATCCGCCCGCCCGGCACCCGAGCGTCGTAAATACGGCTAATGCCGGACAGTGCGTGTCGCGCATCACGTCTGCGTCCGTCTGGATAGTTTGCGGCACCTGCGACACGGCTGAGAGCGACTAGGGCGGGCTGGGCATGGCGGTCGATCCGCTGATCGAACTGGACGGCGTGAACAAGTGGTACCACGACCTGCACGTTCTCCGGGACATCGATCTCACGGTCGGCCGGGGGGAGGTGGTCGTGGTCATCGGCCCGTCGGGATCGGGCAAGTCCACGCTGTGCAGAACGATCAACCGGCTGGAGACCGTCCAGTCCGGCACCATCAAGCTCGACGGGCGGCCGCTCCCCGAGGAGGGCAGGGCACTCGCACGCCTGCGTGCCGATGTCGGCATGGTCTTCCAGTCCTTCAACCTCTTCGCCCACAAGACCGTCCTGGAGAACGTCTCGCTCGCCCCGGTCAAGGTCCGCCGCCGCAGGAAGGAGGACGCCGAGCGGCGCGCCCTCGCGCTCCTCGACCGCGTCGGCCTCGCCCCCCAGGCCCCGAAGTACCCGGCACAGCTCTCCGGAGGCCAGCAGCAGCGGGTCGCCATCGCCCGCGCCCTCGCCATGGACCCCAAGGCGCTCCTGTTCGACGAACCCACCTCCGCCCTCGACCCCGAGATGATCAACGAGGTGCTGGAGGTCATGCGGCAACTCGCCCGGGACGGCATGACCATGGTCGTCGTCACACATGAGATGGGCTTCGCCCGTGCCTCGGCCAACCGCGTCGTCTTCATGGCCGAGGGCCGCATCGTCGAGGACCGCACCCCCGAGGAGTTCTTCACCAACCCGCGCAGCGACCGTGCCAAGGACTTCCTCTCCAAGATCCTCAAGCACTGACCGGGGGAGCGCGATCCATGACCCGTTCGGCCCGCGTGTGCCTCGCCCTGGCGGCGCTCACGGCGCTTCTCGCCGCCTGCGGCAAGGAGGGCAGCCCGCCCACCAAGGGACCCGCCACCGACAAGCTCCCCCACTACCGGGTGGCGCGGGACTTCCGGCTGCCGGACTCGCCCACCTGGCGGCGCGCCAGGAAGCGCGGCCACCTGGTCGTCGGCGTCAAGGAGGACCAGCCGTACCTCGGGGAGCGGGACCCCGCGACCGGCAGGTACGCGGGATTCGACATCGAGATCGCGAAGATGATGTCGGCCTCCCTCGGATTCGCCCCGCAGACCGTCCGTTTCAAGACCATCGCCTCCGCCAACCGGGAAACAGCCCTGCAGAACGGGCAGGTCGACTACTACGTCGGCACCTACACCATCAACGCCCTGCGCAAGAAGCTCGTCGGCTTCGCCGGCCCCTACTACATGGCCGGCCAGTCCCTCCTGGTCCGCCGCGACGAGCACGGCATCCACGGCCCGCGGGACCTCGACGGCAAACGGGTCTGCTCGGCGGCCGGTTCGACTCCCTACCAGCGCATCCGGAAGGACTACCCGAAGGCGGTCCTCATCGCGTACGACACCTACTCCGTCTGTGTCGACAATCTGCTCACCTACCAGGTCGACGCCGTCACCACCGACGACGCCATCCTCATCGGCTACGCGGCGAAGGCCCCCGACGAACTCCGCGTCGCCGGCAGGCCCTTCTCCAAGGAGCCGTACGGCATCGGCGTCCCGCGCGGCGACACCGCACTCCGGTTCGCCCTGGACGACGCCCTGCTGGCCCGCGAGAAGAACGGCGACTGGCGAAAGGCGTACGAGGCGACGCTCGGCCTGTCCGGCGTGCCCGCGCCCACCCCGCCCGCGATCGACCGCTATCCGGCGAGCTGAGCGAGGCACCCGTGAACGTACTGACGGACAACTTCCCCACCTTCGCCGAGGGATTCCTCGGCACCGTCGAACTCACCGTCTACTCCTCCCTGCTGGCGCTCGCGCTCGGCTTCGTGACGGCCTCCTGCCGGGTCGCCCCCGTCCGCTCGCTCAGGGCGTTCGGCGCCGCATGGGTGACGGTCCTGCGCAACACCCCCCTCACCCTGCTGTTCTTCGCGGTGCTGCTCGGACTGCCGCGCTTCGGTCTCGTGCTGCCCTTCCGGCTGTTCGCGGTGCTGGCGCTCGGCTGCTACACCTCGGCGTTCATCTGCGAGGCGCTGCGCTCCGGCATCAACACCGTGCCCGCGGGACAGGGGGAGGCGGCCCGCAGCCTCGGCATGACCTTCGGGCAGACCCTCACACTGGTGGTCCTGCCGCAGGCGTTCCGCACGGTCGTCCCGCCGGTCGGGTCGATCCTGATCGCGTTGGTCAAGAACTCGGCGATCGCCGGGGCGTTCAGCGTCACGGAACTGCTCGGCACATACCGGACCCTCAGCGAGCTGGGTTACAACATCATCTGGACGTTCGTCTGGATCGCCGTCGGCTATCTGATCATCACCCTCGCCATCAGCGCGGTCTTCAACCTGATGGAACGCCACTGGGGAGTCGCCCGATGACCGCCTCCGGCGCCCCGGCCCTGTACGACATCCCGGGCCCCCGTGCCCGGCGCCGCCACCGCGTCTACGGCGCCCTGGCCACCGCCGTCCTCGCCGGGGCGGCCGCCTGGGTCGTGTACCTGCTGTTCGCCACCGGCCAGTTCACCTATACGAAGTGGATGCCCTTCGAGTACCGGGGAGTCCAGGAGCTACTGCTGCGAGGTCTCGGCAACACGCTCAAGGCGTTCGCGATGGCCGCGGTGCTGTCGCTGGCCCTCGGCGGGCTGCTCGCCGCCGGACGGCTCTCCGACCGTGCTCCGCTGCGCTGGCTGTCCACGCTCGTGGTCGAGTTCTTCCGCGCCATGCCGCTGCTAGTGATGATCTTCTTCATCTTCGTGGCGCTCAAGGTGCAGCCACTGCCCGCGCTGGTCGCCGGACTCACCCTCTACAACGGCTCGGTGCTCGCCGAGGTCTTCCGCTCCGGCGTCAACTCCGTGGACCGCGGCCAGCGGGAGGCCGCCTACGCGCTGGGCATGCGCAAGACGCAGGTGATGTCGTACGTCCTCGTGCCCCAGGCCGTACGGGCGATGCTGCCCGCCATCATCAGCCAGTTGGTGGTCGCCCTGAAGGACACCTCGCTCGGCTATCTGATCACATACGAGGAATTCCTCCACGCCGGGAAGCTCATCGCGTCGAACCTCGACTACGATTTGCCGTTCATCCCCGTGGTGATGGTGATCTCGCCGATCTACATCGGGATGTGCATGCTGCTCTCCTGGTTCGCCCGGCGGGTGTCCCGGTGGGAGCGGCACAGTCCCAAGACCGGGGCCGTGGACGTCGCGGCGGCCGAACCGGGGACGCTGCTGCCGGGTGAGGCTCCCCCCACGGGCCTGAGACCGTAGGGGAGGAGAGCGGCGGCTTCACAGGGCCAGGCCCGGCCGGCCGCAGCCGGAGATCACTGCTCGCGCAGCGGAACGGACACGCAGGACGGGTCGCCCGCCGGTGAGGAGAAGGTCAGCTGCGTGCCGGACGGGTTGTGCCCGATGCTCGGTACACCCGCCATGCCGATGTACCGCACGACCGGCCGGTCGCAGGCATCCCCCTAGGAGGCGCGGTCGGAGGTGCGGGCGGCCGGCACCGGCGCGGGCGCCTGCGCGGCCCGGGTCACATCCCCCACCAGCTCCACCACGTCCGGGCCGTACGCCTGCGAGTTGACGACCCTCAGCAGCAGCACGAAGGAGCCCGAGCCGTACTTGCGGTGCAGACGCTCGTGGTGGCGGGCCAGGTAGCGGGTCGCCGCCTGGTTGGTGATCGCGCGCTGGCCGCAGAAGAGGAAGACGGGCCGCGCACCGCGCCCCTGGTCCGCGGTGAGCCGGGCGAGGATCACGTACTCGGACGTCCCGGGCTCCAGCCGGTAGCGCTCGCCGCCGATCCGGAAGGCGGCGCGGTCCGGGCCGGGTTCGCTGTCGGTGTCGACCTGGACGCCGGGCAGCAGGGACTGCAGATGGGCCGCCATACGGCGGTTGGAGGAGGGGCCGCCGACACAGAACTCCGTGCGCTCGCCGAAGCCCTGCTGGGCCGCGTCGTGCGGCACGACCTGGGCCTTCGCGCCGCAGTCCTTGATGAGGGCGGAGAGCTCCAGCAGGGCGAACACGTCGTGGCGATGGACCGTCAGCTCCACCGCGCCCGCCTCGCGGTTGACCACCAGCAGCGACTCGGCGTTGTCCGGCAGGCCGAAGAACGCCTGCTTGCGGCGGAGTTTCCGCCTCCACAGATACGTACGGGCGAGCCAGCCGAGCGCGGCGCTGACACCGGCGGCGATCAGCCCGAGGGCGATGTTGCGCACGTCGTCGTTCATGGGGGCGCATGGTAGCGGGCCGCTGCGGACCGGTGTTCGATGGGACCGGACCACAGTCATGCGGTTACGCTACGTGGACTGTCGTTGACTGGAGGTACGAATGCGTCGCCCTGTCACGCGGAATCTGGCAGTGCTGGCGGTCTCGGCCGCAGTGGTCTCGGTGGGAGCGGCGGCGCCGCCCCGGGCCGCATCCGTGCCGGAGAAGGTGCCCGTCGCCGTGGGGTACGGCGGCGCCGTGGCAAGCGTCGACGCGGACGCGTCGGCCGCCGGCATCGAGGTCCTCAGAAAGGGCGGCAACGCGGTGGACGCGGCCGTCGCCACGGCCGCCGCGCTCGGCGTCACAGAGCCCTACTCCGCGGGTATCGGCGGAGGCGGCTACTTCGTCTACTACGACGCCAAGACGCGTACGGTGCACACGATCGACGGCCGCGAGACGGCCCCGCTGACCGCAGACTCCCAGCTCTTCGTCGAGAACGGCAAGCCGCTCGCCTTCGCCGACGCCGTCAGCAGCGGGCTGAGCGTCGGCACCCCGGGCACGCCCGCCACCTGGCAGAAGGCGCTGGACACCTGGGGCACCGAACGGCTCGGCACGGTCCTGAAACCGGCCGAACGCATCGCGCGCGACGGCTTCACCGTGGACAGCACCTTCCGCTCGCAGACCGCGGCGAACGAGACCCGCTTCCGCTACTTCCCGGCCACGGCCCGGCTGTTCCTGCCGGGCGGCGCGCTTCCCGTCGTCGGCTCCACCTTCAAGAACCCCGACCTCGCCCGCACCTACCGGGAACTGGGCAGCAAGGGCATGGGCGCCCTCTACCACGGCGACCTCGGCAAGGACATCGTCGCCACCGTCGACAAGCCGCCCGTGGACCCGGCTTCGGGCTGGAAGGCGCGCCCGGGCGAGCTGTCGGCGGCGGACCTCGCCGCATACCGGGCGAAGCTCCAGGCGCCCACCAAGATCTCGTACCGCGGTCTCGACGTGTACTCGATCGCGCCCTCGTCGTCCGGGGGCACCACGGTCGGTGAGGCGCTCAACATCCTGGAGCGGACGGATCTCTCCAAGGCGAGCGAGGCGCAGTACCTGCACCACTTCATCGAGGCGAGCCGTATCGCGTTCGCGGACCGCGGGCGCTGGGTCGGCGACCCCGCCTTCGAGGACGTGCCGACCAAGGAACTGCTGTCGCAGCCCTACGCCGACTCCCGCGCGTGCCTGATCAAGGACGACGCGGTGCTCACCAGCCCGCTCGCGCCCGGCGACCCGCGCCACCCGGCGGCCTGCGCGGCCGGCGGCACGGCGGCCCCGACGACGTACGAGGGCGAGAACACCACCCACCTCACGGTGGCCGACAGGTGGGGCAACGTCGTCTCCTACACGCTCACCATCGAGCAGACCGGCGGCAGCGGCATCACCGTTCCCGGCCGTGGTTTCCTCCTCAACAACGAGCTGACCGACTTCTCCTTCACCCCCGCCAACCCGGCCGTGCACGACCCCAACCTGCCCGGCCCGGCCAAGCGCCCGCGCTCCTCGATCTCGCCGACGATCGTGCTCGACCTGTACGGCAGGCCCGTCGTCGCACTCGGCTCGCCCGGCGGCGCCAGCATCATCACGACCGTGCTGCAGACGCTGACCGAGTTCCTCGACCGGCGGCTGCCGCTCGTCGACGCGATCGCCGCGCCCCGCGCCAGCCAGCGCAACACGGCGCAGACAGAGCTCGAACCGGGCCTGTACGACAGCGCCCTGCGCGCTCGGCTGGAGGCGATCGGGCACTCCTTCAAGGTGAACCCGGAGATCGGCGCGGCCACCGGTGTGCAGCGGCTGCCCGGCGGCAGGTGGCTGGCCGCCGCCGAGACGGTGCGCCGCGGCGGCGGTTCCGCGATGGTGGTGCGGCCGGCGCCGTAGGGGGTGTTTCGGAAGTCCTGTGCGGTGCCCGCGGTGTCCGGTGCGTGCTCTCGGTGTGCCGGACGAAGGCCCTCGTACTGGACGTACTTGGGGTTTCGGCCGGTGCGGCGAGTGGGGGTACCCCCTGCTCGAAGAGCTTGGGGGAGCGTGCCGGGCGCCGTGGGTGCTGTGCGGGACTTTCGAAACACCCCTAGGGGTCGCGCGGCTCACTCGGGGCGGGCGGCCTCGTCCCCGGCTCCTTCGGGGCGGGCCGGGGCGCCGCCCGGCTCCGCCGGGGCGGCACCTCCCTCACCCGCGGCCTTCGGGGCGGGCGGCTCCGCGCGGATGGTGAGTTCGCCGTCCTCGGTGTCTACCACGGCCAGGCCCCCGCGCCCGATGCGGCCGTCGAGCAGCAGCCGGGAGAGCCGGTTGTCGACCTCCCGCTGGATGGTGCGGCGCAGCGGCCGGGCGCCGTACTCCGGCTGGTAGCCGCGCTGCGCCAGCCAGTCGACGGCCTGCTCGGTGAACGTGACGGCGATGTCCTGGGCCTGCAGCCGACGCCGGGTCCTGTCCAGCAGCAGGTCGGTGATGCGCCGCAGCTGGTCCGGCGTCAGCTGACGGAAGACGACGATCTCGTCGATGCGGTTCAGGAACTCGGGCCGGAAGTGCTCGCGCAGCGGACGCAGGATCTGCTCGCGCCGCGCCTCCTCGTCCGCCTCGGTGCCGCCCGCCCCGAACCCGATGCCGGCGCCGCGCCGGGTGATCGCCTCGGAGCCGAGGTTGCTGGTCATCACCACGACGGTGTTCGCGAAGTCCACGGTGCGGCCCTGGGCGTCGGTGAGCCGGCCGTCGTCGAGGACCTGCAGCAGGATGTTGAAGACATCCGGGTGCGCCTTCTCGACCTCGTCGAGCAGCAGCAGCGAGTACGGGTGGCGCCGCACCACCTCGGTGAGCTGGCCCGCCTCCTCGTGACCGACGTACCCGGGCGGGGCGCCCACGAGCCGGCTGACGGTGTGCCGCTCCTGGTACTCGCTCATGTCGAGCCGGACCATGCGCTCCTCGCTGCCGAACAGCGCCTCCGCGAGCGCGCGCGCCAGCTCCGTCTTGCCGACGCCGGTCGGGCCGAGGAAGAGGAAGCTGCCGATCGGCCGGTCGGGACCGGACAGCCCGGCACGCGAGCGCAGCACCGCGTCGGTGACCGCGCTCACCGCCTCCTCCTGCCCGACGACCCGCTGGTGCAGATGCTCCTCCAGGCCGAGCAGCCGTTCCTTCTCCTCCTCGGTGAGCCGGCTGACCGGGATGCCGGTGAGCCGGGAGATGACCTCGGCGACGGCCTCGGCGGTGACCTCCAGGTGCTGCCCCTCGTCGGCCTCGCTCTCGCCGCTGGCCTGCTCAATCCGCTGTTTCAGTTCGGTGATGCGGTCGCGCAGCCGGGTGGCCTGCTCGTACTGCTCGTCGGCCACCGCCTGGTCCTTGTCCCGGGTCAGCCGCTCCACCTCGCGCTCCAGCGCCCGTACGTCCGTGCCCTTCGTCCGGGCGCGCAGCCGCACCCGGGCGCCGGCCTGGTCGATCAGGTCGATCGCCTTGTCGGGCAGATGGCGGTCGGTCAGGTAGCGGTCGGACAGCTCCACGGCGGCCATCAGCGCCTCGTCGCTGTAGCGGACCTGGTGGTGGGCCTCATAGCGGTCGCGCAGCCCGCGGAGGATCTCGACCGCGTCCGCGACGGACGGCTCCGGCACCAGGATCGGCTGGAAACGACGGGCCAGGGCCGCGTCCTTCTCGATCCGGCGGTACTCCTCCAGCGTGGTGGCGCCCACCACGTGCAGCTCGCCGCGGGCCAGGGCGGGCTTGAGGATGTTGCCCGCGTCCATGGACCCGCCCTCCGCGCCGCTGCCGCCGGCGCCGACGACGGTGTGCAGTTCGTCGATGAAGACGATGAGTTCGTCCGAGTGCGACCGGATCTCGCTCACGATGGTGGTGAGCCGTTCCTCGAAGTCGCCGCGGTAGCGGGTGCCGGCGACCACCCCGGCCATGTCCAGGGCGAACACCCGGCGGCCGATGAGCACGTCGGGTACGTCGCCGTCGGCGATGCGCTGGGCGAGCCCCTCGACGATGGCGGTCTTGCCGACGCCCGCGTCGCCGATGAGGACCGGGTTGTTCTTGCCGCGACGGGAGAGCACCTCGATGGTCTGCTCGATCTCCTCGTCCCGCCCGATCACCGGGTCGATACGGCCCTGGCGCGCCGTCTCGGTCAGATCGCGGCCGTACTTGTCCAGCGTGGGGGTGGAGGTGGGGCGACGCCGTTCCGGGCGCGCCTGCGTCGTGTCCCCGGGCTCCGGAGGCAGGGAGGAGCGGGTGAAGCGGGCGGAGTGGAGGATGTGCCCCGCGGCCGAGTCGGGGTTCGCGGCGAGGGCGCTGAGCACATGCTCGGGGCCGATGTAGCCGGTGCCGCCCGTACGGGCCAGTTCGTGGGCGTCCAGCAGGGCGCGCTTGACCGCGGGCGTCAGGGACAGGGAGGCCGGCGGCTGCGCTGCTGCGGCGTCCTGCTGGACCGGCCCGGAGCGCTCGTCGATCTCCGTCGCCAGCGAGTCGGGGTCCGCCCCGGCGCGGCTCAGCAGGCTTCTGGTCGGCTCGGTGGCGACCGCGGCGCGCAGCAGATGCTGGGTGTCCAGGTCGCGACTGCCGTGCTCGACGGCGTACCGCGCGGCCCCGGCGACCAGTTGCCGGGCCGGCTCGCTCATCAGCCGGCCGAGATCGATCTGCCGGGGACCGCGACGCTGTCCGCCGAAGATACGTGCGAAGAACTCTGCGAAGGGGTCCGAGCCGTAGCCCTGCGGACCCGTGAACCCGCTGGTCATGGCCATCCGTTCCGGCGTCCCGATGAGGGTCCCCTGTTCGAGTGAAGCCAAGAACGCAGGGAGCCCGGGACACGCTCGCTGGGTCGACGTGCCGGTGCCGGGTGCCCGGACCGGACCCGGTCACACCTCCTCGGGGCGCTTCCGGCGCTGCACGTATCACGATGGCACGATCGCCCCCGACGGGCACCTCCAGAAGGCCGGCCGGGCCGTGTGCGGCCCCGCACGCCGTACGAGGTACGCCGTACGCCGTCTCCGCCTCCGCCTCCGCCTCCGTACGAGGCACGGCGTCCCGGGGGCCGTCGGCGACCC
>NZ_JBHUDX010000087.1:0-2072 GCF_042678285.1 Streptomyces caeni | reverse complement strand
CGCTCCCAGGCGTTCCGCGGGGTGCGGGGGTTCCCGGGAGTTTCCGGTGATTCCCGGGGAATCGGTGATTCCCGGGGAATGCCCGGGCATCCCGGCGCTGCCGGGATGCCCCAGGAGTCCCCGGCCGCCGGCCTCACGCCGAAGGGGCCCTCACCCCGTGCGGACCTCCGCGCGGGCCGTGAGGACGCGCGGTCCCGCATCCGTGATCGCCACCGTGTGTTCCACATGGGCCGCGCGGGAGCCGTCGTCCGTGCGGAGGGTCCAGCCGTCGGGGGCCGCGTGGTAGCCGTCGGTGCCGCCGCCGATGAGCATGGGCTCGATGGCCAGGACCATGCCGTGGCGCAGTGGCATGCCGCGGCCCGGGCGGCCCTCGTTCGGGACGGGCGGGTCCTCGTGCATGCGGCGGCCCACGCCGTGCCCGCCGAAGCCCTGCGGGATGCCGTACCCCGCGGTCCGGCACACCGTGCCGATCGCGTGTGCGACGTCCCCGATGCGGTTGCCGACCACGGCCGCCGCGATGCCCGCCGCAAGCGCCCGTTCCGCGGTGTCGACGAGCCGCAGGTCGGCGGGGCGCGGCACGCCCACCACGAAGCTGATCGCCGAGTCGCCCGCCCAGCCGTCCAGTTCGGCGCCGCAGTCGATGGAGACCAGGTCGCCGTCGCGCAGCCGGTAGGCGTCCGGGATGCCGTGCACGATCGCGTCGTTGACGGACGCGCAGACGACCGCCGGGAAGGGGGTCGGCGCGAAGGAGGGGCGGTAGCCCAGGAACGGCGAGGTGGCACCCGCCTCGCGCAGGATCCCGCGTGCCACCTCGTCGAGTTCGAGCAGGCAGACGCCCACGCGGGCGGCGTTCCGGACCGCGGTGAGGGCGCGGCCCACGACCTGGCCCGCGGTGTGCATCGCGTCGATCGATCGATCCGTCTTCAGTTCCACCATGCCAATTACTATACCGCCTTTACCCAATTACTATACCGGTCACGGAGCAAGGGGCCGGTATTAGAATGGGCGCATGGTGCGTACCCCGCTGACCCCCGAAGAGCGCGAACGCGGCGAGCGGCTCGGGCGGTTGCTGCGCGAGGCGCGCGGTGGCCGCAGCATGGCGGAGGTGGCGGCGAGCGCCGGTCTGTCCGCCGAGACCCTCCGCAAGATCGAGACGGGGCGCGCGCCCACCCCGGCGTTCTTCACGGTCGCGGCGCTGGCGCGGGTGCTCGGGCTGTCCCTGGACGAACTCGCCGGGCTCTGTGCACCGGTCGCGGCCTGAGCCGCCGGGGGGCGCGCACGGCCCACGGACGCTCCCGTGGAGCGCTCCGCGTCCGGTCTGAAAACTCGCTGTAGCCCTTCCGTAACACGCCTGGT
The DNA here is from genome assembly GCF_042678285.1 of Streptomyces caeni. Taxonomy (NCBI): domain Bacteria; kingdom Bacillati; phylum Actinomycetota; class Actinomycetes; order Kitasatosporales; family Streptomycetaceae; genus Streptomyces; species Streptomyces caeni. Next base: position 716 of record NZ_JBHUDX010000087.1, on the reverse strand, counting down.
GTTTTCTACGGAACGGAGAACTCCAGTCGGGCGGGAGCTGGGCGATGGCTGTTGATCAACTCCCGGGTCGGGTGAGGGAGTTCGCGAGCTACCTGAACGGGCTGCTGACGCGGCTCGACCAGGGCGGCGGCTGGTGCGGGGTGTTCTGGCAGCGCGACCCGGACGGGATGCGGGCCTGTCTGGAGGGGCGGGAGGTGCCGCCCTGGGACGTCGTGGAGGCGCTCCTGCAGGACCTCGCCGCGGCATACGGCACCGCGGTGGCCGTGCAGGAGGCCGAGCGGGCGCGGGCGCTGCACGATGCCTCGTTCGCCGCGTACGACGCCCGGCCCGGCGGCCGGAACGCCCTCGGCGACCGGCTCGATGTGATGCTCCGCGAGCAGCGCTACGCGGCCGAGCGCCGGGCGGACCTCGGCCACCGGCTGCGGTCCGCGGCCGACCCGGTCGAGGCCGAGTCGCTCCGCCTCGACCTGGCCTGGGCCGAGGACGACCACGAACGTGCCACGGCCCGGTGCGCGGAACTCCGCCGCCGTATGGAAGCCCTCGACGGCCGCGCCCTGCGCACTCGGGCGCCGGGTGTGCCCGGCGCCGGGGACGGCCGGGCCGGGGAGGTGTTCCGGGCCGGGGCCCCGGAGGGCACGCAGGCCGCCCCGGCCGGTGCGCGTACCGGCGGCGGTGCGCCGCAGCCGCCGGACGGGGACACCGCCCGGCCGGCGGAC
>NZ_JBHUDX010000086.1:19962-25077 GCF_042678285.1 Streptomyces caeni | reverse complement strand
CCGATCTCACGGCGGACGCCCTCGCGGACCGCGCGCTGGAGCGGTGCGGCGCTCGGGCGGAGACCCTGTGGGCGCCGTGACGTCGCCGCCCGCCGCGGTGCGCCGCAGCGCCGGCGACGGAGCGCCGCGGGTGCTGCGGGTGGCGGGGCCCCTGGTGGAGATCGCCTGCGCCGAGGGCGTCGCCATGCACGACGTGGTCCTGCTCGGCGAGGACCGGCTGCCAGCCGAGGCGGTGGCGATCCGCGGCGACGTCGTCACCGTGCAGGCATACGAGTACACCGGCGGTATGGCGCCCGGCGGGCCGGCCCGGCCCCGGGGCGGCCCGCTCACGGTGCGGCTGGGGCCGGGGCTGCTGGGCGGGGTCTTCGACGGCCTGCTCCGCCCCCTGGCCCAGGCCGGTGACCTGCTCGAGGCGGGCGGGCGCGCCGCGAAGGCGGACGGTCGCACCTGGCCGTTCACCCCTCGGGTGGCCGAGGGCGCGCGGGTCGCGGCGGGGGACGTCCTCGGCGACGTCGGGGCCTCGGTGCCGCTGCGTGTCCTGGTGCCCCCCGGTCGTTCGGGGACGCTGACATGGGTCGCCCCGGCGGGAGACCTCGCCGAGGACGCGGTGGTGGCCGTGGTGGACGGGTACGAGGTGCGGATGGCCCAGGACTGGCCGGTGCGCAGACCGCGGCCGGTGCGGGAGCGGCTGCCTGCCGTCGTGCCGCTGCACACCGGGCAGCGGGCGGTCGACCTGCTCTTCCCGGTGGCCCGCGGCAGCACGGTCGCCGTGCCGGGCGGTTTCGGCACCGGCAAGACCATGCTGCTGCAGCAGATCGCCAAGTGGTGCGACGCGGACGTGATCGTGTACGTGGGCTGCGGGGAGCGCGGCAACGAGATGGCCGATGTCATCGAGGAGCTGTCCGCGCTGACCGACCCGCGCACCGGGGGCCGGCTGTCGCAGCGCACGGTCACCGTCGCGAACACCTCGAACATGCCGATGATGGCCCGTGAGACGAGCGTGCACACGGGCGCGACGGTCGCCGAGTACTTCCGGGACATGGGGCTCGACGTGGTCGTGATCGCCGACTCGACCTCCCGCTGGGCGGAGGCGCTGCGCGAGTTCGCCTCCCGGATGGGCGAGCTGCCCGCCGAGGAGGGCTACCCCGCGCGGCTCGCCTCGGAGCTGGCCGCCTTCTACGAGCGGGCCGCGGCCGTGCGCACCCTGGGCGGCGCCACCGGTTCGGTCACCGTGATCGGTGCGGTGTCGCCGCCCGGCGGGGACCTCACCGAGCCGGTCACGGCGCACACCGAGCGGTTTGTGCGCTGCCTGTGGAGCCTCGACCGCGACCTCGCCTACGCGCGCCACTATCCGGCTATCTCCTGGGCGGACTCGTTCTCCCGGGACGCCGCCGCGCTGGCCGCCCGGCACGCCCGGGCCGGCGACCCCGGGTGGGCGGAGCGGCGCGGGCGGGTGGCCGAACTGCTCGCCGAGGCGGACCGGCTGGCCGACCTGGTGGAACTGGTCGGGGTCACGGCGCTGCCGCCGCGGGAACGGGTCAGCGTGCTGGCCGGCCGGCTGCTGCGGGAGGGGCTCGTCCAGCAGAACGCGCTGTCCCCGTCGGACGCGTACTGCACGCCCGGGAAGACGGCGGCCCTGGCGGACGCGGTGCTGGCGGTGATCGACCGCTGTGCCGCGCTGGCGGACTCCGGGGCCCGCGCGGACGCCGTCGAAGCCGTCGACCTCACCCCGCTGCTGCGGGCCCGTGAGGAGGCCGGGCCCGGCGACACCGCGCCCGTGGCGGCGGCCCGCGACACGGTGCTGGCGCGGCTCGGGGAGCTGGCGTGAGCGCGCCGGGCGAGATCGAGTACACGGGAGTGCGGGAGCTGCGCGGACCACTCGTGATCGTCGAGGGGGTGGCCGGCGTGGGCTGGGACGAGTTCGCCACGATCATCCTCGACTCCGGCGAGCGGCGCCACGGACTGGTCCTGGAGGTCGACCGGGACCTGGCGGTGGTGCAGGTTCTGGAGGACACGGCGGGGATGGCCCCGGGCGGTACCCGCATCGCGTTCTCGGGCGGTCCGCTGCGCATCCCGGTGGGCCCGGGGTGGCTGGGCCGGGTGTGCAACGGGCGGGGCGAGCCGGTGGACGGCGGGCCGCGGGTCCTCGGCCGCGCGGACGCCGCGGTCGGCGGGGCGCCGATCAATCCGGTGCGCCGCCGGCCGCCGACCGAACCGGTGCTGACCGGAGTGGGCGCCGTCGACGTCCTGACCACCCTCGTGCGCGGCCAGAAGCTTCCGGTGTTCTCGGCCGCGGGGCTGCCGCACCTCGAACTGGCGGTGCAGATCGCCGCCCAGGCCACCTGCGGCGGCGAGGCGTTCGCCGTGGTGTTCGCCGGCATGGGGCTCACGCACGCCGACGCGGCCTTCGTCCGCGACGGGCTGGCCGAACGCTCCGCCGCGCGGGAGCTGGCGCTGCTGCTGAACACCGCCGACGATCCGGTGATCGAGCGGCTGCTGACGCCGCGGCTGGCGCTGACGGTCGCCGAGCACCTCGCGTTCGCGGAAGGCCGCCACGTCCTGGTGGTGATGACGGACATGACGGCCTACTCCGAGGCGCTGCGGGAGGTGTCCGCCGCGCGCGGTGAGTTCCCGGCCCGCCGCGCCTACCCCGGCTACCTCTACAGCGACCTCGCGTCCCTGTACGAGCGGTGCGGCAGGATCGAAGGGCGCCCGGGGTCGGTGACCGTGCTGCCGGTGCTCACGATGCCGGCGGGCGACATCACCCATCCCGTGCCCGACCTGACCGGTTACATCACGGAGGGTCAGATCGTGCTGTCCGCGGAGGTCCACGCCCGCGGCGCGTATCCCCCCGTGGACCCGCTCGCCTCGCTGTCCCGGCTGATGCGCAAGGGGGCGGGCGAGGGCCGGACCCGCGCCGACCATCCGCACGTGGCCGCGCAGCTGATCGCCGCGCTGGCCCGCGCCCGGCAGGTGCGGGAACTCGCCGACCTGATCGGCCGGCCGGCGCTGAGCCCCACTGACCACCGGTATCTGGACCTGGAGGACGCCTTCCTGCGCTCGTTCCTGGCCCAGGGCACCGACGAGGACCGGCCGCTGGAGGAAGCCCTCGACCGTGCCTGGGACGTGCTGCGGATCCTGCCGCGCAGCCAGCTCGGCATGATCCCGGCGGCCCTGCTCGACGGCCGCCTCGTCGCCCGCGACGGCGGCACGGGCGAGGAGGGGCGCTCGTGAGCCCGCGACGGCACCGGGTGCCCCCCGGGCGCGCGGGGCGCCTGCGGCTTCGGCACGGTCTCGACACCGCGCTGCGGGGAGCGGATCTGCTGGAGCGCAAGCTCCGGCTGCTGCTCGACCGGGAGCGGGAACTGCGGCGGGCAGCGGACGAGGCGGGCCGCGCATGGCGGGAACGGCTCGCCGAGGCCGAGACCTGGCTCGTGCGCGGGCTGCTGCTCGGCGGTGAACGGGCCCTGGCCGATGCGGCCCCGGCCGCCCGGGCCCGGGTCGACGTCGCCTGGACGTCCCTGATGGGCGTGGACCACCCGTCCGGCGCGTCCGTGGCGCCGCCCGTGCGCTCCCCGTCGGAACGGACGCCGGGGAACACCGCCCTGGCGCACGCCGAGACCGCCTACCGGGCGGCGGTGCGTGCCGCCGCCGAGCACGCCGCCGCCCGCACGGCGGCGGAGGTGGTCGGTGCCGAGGCCGGACGGACCGGGCAGCGGGTCCGTGCGCTGCGCCGGCACTGGATCCCCCGGCTGACGCGGGACCTGGCGGCGGTGGAACTGGCCCTGGAGGAGACGGAGCACGAGGAGTCCGTACGACGCCGCTGGGCCGCCCCGGCCCCTGAGCAGCCGCGGCGCTGAGCACCCGCGCGGCACGTCCGCCACGCCCTCGGACGCGCTCTCCTGGCGGACGGCCGTGCGGCCCCGCAGCCTGGTGGTGCGGCAGGTGCGGGGGTGCACGAGAGGTGGGACGGCATGGACGGCAGCGCCCTCGGTCCGCGGGTCGTGGTGGGTGTCGACGGGTCCCCGTCCTCGTGGGAGGCGCTGCGCTGGGCACTCCGGCATGCGGAGCTGACCGGAGCGACGGTGGACGCGGTGACCGCGTGGGACGTGCCCCAGGGCTGGTTCGTCCCCTCCGTGGACGCCGACGTCGACCTGGAGAGCGCCCGTCAACGGCAGCTGCGGGAGCTGAGGGACGCGCTCGGTGACGAGGCGGCCGCCTCGGTGCGCGTCCGCCTGGTGCGCGGCAACCCCACCGACGTCCTGCTGTCGGCGGCAAAGGGAGCGCAGGCCCTGGTCGTGGGCAGCCGGGGGCGAGGCGGTGTCGCCCGTGCGCTGCTGGGCTCGGTCAGCCTGGAGGTGGCGCATCACGCGACGTGTCCCGTGGTGATCGTCCGCCCTCCGTCGTCGTGAGCGGGGCAATCCCGTCCGCGGTGTCGTCCCGGTCGAACCGGAGCCGGGCGTCGACGTCCACCACCCCGTCGACGCTCTCGCACAACCGCACGGTGACGGGGACCAGACTCCTGCGCTCCACGCTGCCGCTCAGCGTGACCCTGCCGTCGGTGACGTCGACGGTCAGTGCCGAGGGCGGCAGGCCGAGTGTGCGGACGATGACGTCCTCGACGATCTCCTCCTGGATCGCGCGGTCCCTGCGCAGGAAGAGCTGCACCAGGTCGCTGCGGCTGATCACACCGATCAGCCGGCCCGTGGAGTCCACCACCGGCAGCCGCTTGACCTTGCGGCGTTCCATGGCCCGCGCGGCGTGGACCACGCTCCAGCCCGCCTCCGCGACCACGGCGGGGCTCGTCATCAGGTCCCGGGCGGTGCTTCCGGCGCCCTCGGACGTCTGCCTGTGCAGGAGGTCCGCCTCGGACACCACTCCCAGGGGCCGGCCGTCGTCGTCGACCACCGGCACGGCCGTGATGTCGTACTCGTCGAGGAGCCGTGCGATCTCCTTGACCGCCGTGCCCGGTCGCACGCTCACTGCGGTCGGTGTCATGAGATCGCCAACGCTGCGGTGCCTCATCGCTCGCCGGCTCCCTTCCGGTCGCCTCCGGGCGGCGCGCCCCGGTGCCGGTGTTCCTGAGCGTGCGGTACGCCACCACCGCCCGCAGGG
>NZ_JBHUDX010000086.1:0-19944 GCF_042678285.1 Streptomyces caeni | reverse complement strand
CGCGGCCTCGGTTCGTACGCGTCCGCGGCGACCGGCACCCTCCGCACGGCCCGGCGGGACCGGGACCCGCGTCCGGCGGCAGCCCTCGGGGGCGTGAGGCCGGGAAACGCGAGGCGTGGCCCTGCGTCCACGGTGTCACCATCCGGCCGGAGAGGGTGCCGTGCGCCGACGCGCTCATGCGCCGTGCTTGACCTCGATGTGCTTGGCCTCGGCCTTCTCGCCTCCGAGGCCCACGCTGACGGTGAGCATCCCGTCGGCGTAGTCGGCCTTGACGTCGTCCTCGTTGGCGCTGGGCGGCAGGGTGACGCTGCGGCTCATGGAGCCGTAGCGGATCTCGCTGCGGTTCTTCTCCACCTCGCGTTCGGTGCGCTCGGCCTTGACGGTCAGCACGCCCTCGCTCAGGACGACGTCGATGTCCTCGGCGGAGATGCCCGGAAGCTCCGCCCTCATGACGTAACGGTCGTTCTCGATGTAGTCCTCGATCCGGACCGTGTACAGGTCGCCCACGGTGGGCATCGCGAAACGTGCCGGGAAGGACTCGAACCACTCGGGCAACTCGGGGAACGAGAACCTCTGTCGGCGTGTGAGTGCTGTCATCGCCGTATCTCCTTGGGTGTGGTCACCGCTCCTGACACTGCCAGTCCACCGCGTGCGGTCCCCTCCCCGCTGAGGCCGAACAGCCCATTCAGGGACCCAATGGTCCCTTCCGCTCGCCGTGGACGCCTCCTCGGGAGCCGGCCGGCCGCGTGCGCGCGCGGACGCCACCCCCCAGACTGGTGACGAACGAACCTCCCGGCCCCGGTCCTCCCGGCCCCGGTCCTCCCGGCTCCTCCCGTCCCGGCGCACGCGTGGCGATCACCATGTCCGATGTCACCACCACCGATCTGTACGAAGTGACGATGGCCCTGTCCTACCTGCGGGAGGGCATGCGGGCCCCGGCCACCTTCAGCCTCTACGTCCGCGACCTGCCGCCCGGCCGCGGCTTCCTGGTGGCCGCCGGCCTGGAGCCGGCCCTGGACTACCTGTCGGGCTACCGGGTGGAGCGCAAGGACGTCGAGGACTTCGCGGCAGCCCTGCGCCGCCCGCCCGAGGACCTCGAACCCCTGCTGGGGCTGGCCTTCGAGGGCGAGGTGCGCGCGGTGCCGGAAGGGCATGTCGTCTTCGGCGGGGAGCCCCTGCTGGAGGTGACCGCACCGCTGCCGCAGGCCCAGCTCGTCGAGACCTCCGTGCTCAACCGGCTGTGCCATCAGACGTCGGTGGCGTCCAAGGCGGCGCGCTGCGTCCTGGCGGCGGCCGGCCGGCCCCTGGTGGACTTCTCCCTCCGGCGCACGCACGGTCCCTGGGCAGGCATGCAGGCGGCCCGCCTGGGAGCCCTGGTGGGTTTCGCCGCCACCAGCAACGTCGCCGCGGCCGCCGCGCTGGGCATCCCGGCCGCGGGCACGATGGCCCACTCCTACATCGAGGCCTTCCCCGGCGAGGAGGAGGCGTTCCGTGCCTTCGCGCGCGCGCACCCCGGCCCGGTGGCGTTCCTCGTCGACACCTACGACACCGAGGCGGGCGTCATGGCCGCGGCCCGGGTCTTCCGGGAGATCCGGCGCGGGCCGGGTTGCGCGATCCGTCTGGACAGCGGGGACCTCGGGCAACTGGCGCGACGGGCGCGGGCTCTCCTAGACGCCTCCGGGCTGGCCGATGTGCGCATCATCGCGAGCGGCGGGCTCGACGAACACGCCGTCGCCGATCTGGTGGGCGGCGGGGCCCCGATCGACGTGTACGCGGTGGGCACCCGGGTGGGCGTGGCCGCGGACGCCCCGTACCTGGACATGGCGTACAAGCTCGTGGAGTACGACGGCCGCCCGGTGATGAAGCTGTCCTCGGCGAAGGCCACGGCCCCGGGCCGCAAGCAGGTCTTCCGCCGCCCCGGGCGGCCCGATGTGATCGGCCTGTGGGCAGAGGAGCCGCCCGCCTCCGCACGGCCGCTGCTGCGCACCGTCATGCAGGGCGGCCGACGGACGGGCCCGCCGGACCGGTGGGAGGACGCGCGCGCCCGCTTCACCCGCGACGTCGAGGCACTGCCCGCCTCGGCACGCAGGATCGACGGTCCCGAGCCCCTGCGTCCGGTCCGGTCCCGGGCACTGGAGGACCTGACGTCCCGGGTCCGCGGGGAGATCGAGCGGAAGGTCCGCCGGGGGCATGTGACGGCGTCCGGCAGCGGGGACCTTGCGTCGGAACGCCCCCGCCCCGGCTCCTGATCCCGGGGTTCCCGGCGCGGAGCCCGGACGAGAGCGCCCGGACGAGGACGCCCGGACGAGGACGCCCGGACGAGGACGCCCGGACGAGGACGCCCGGACGAGAGCGCCCGGACGAGAGCGCCCGGACGAGAGCGCCCGGACGAGAGCGCCCGGACGAGGACGCCCGGACGAGGACGCCCGGACGAGGACGCCCGGACGAGGACGCCCGGACGAGGACGCCCGGACGAGGACGCCCGGACGAGGACGCCCGGACGAGAGCGCCCGGACGAGGACGCCCGGACGAGGACGCCCGGACGAGGACGCCCGGACGAGGACGCCCGGACGAGAGCGACGGGACGAGAGCGCCCGGACGAGAGCGACGGGACCAGGCGGGCCGCTCAGCGGACGAGGACCGCCTCGCCGGAGCGGGGCACCACGGTGTTCCAGCCCAGCTCCCGCACGATGCGGTCGCGCAGCACCGTCGAGGCACCCGGTTCCCCGTGGACCACGTAGGTGGTGTGCGGGGCGGGCGCGGCGCGCAGCCAGTCCAGGATCTGACCGGCGTCGGCGTGGGCCGAGAAGTGCGGCACATCGGCCACCTCGGCGCGTACGGGAACGTACTCGCCGAACATCTTGAGCGACTGCGCGCCGTCCACGAGGTCCCGGGCCCGGGTGCCCAACGCGGCGAACCCCACGATCACCACGGCGTTGCGCGGATCAGGAAGCAGCCGGCGCAGGTGGTGCAGGACGCGCCCGCCTGTCGCCATCCCGGCCGACGACACGATCACGGCCGGACCCCGGGCGTTGTTGATGTCCATGGATTCCTGGACCGTCCTGGCGGCGATGAACGGCTCGGGGCTCAGCGCCGTGGTGCCGGCCGACGTCACATCGGCGCGCAGGCCGGGGGCCCGGGCCCGGATCGCGTCCCGGTAGACGTCCAGCGCCCTGAGGGCCATCGGGCTGTCGACGTAGACGGGCACTCCGCGCGGCAGGGTGCCGTCCCGCCGCAGTCCGGCCAGTTCGTTGAGCACGACCTCGGTGCGGTCCAGGGCGAACGCCGGGACGACCACGATGCCGCCGCGGCGCAGCGTGCGGGTCAGCACGTCGGCGAACCGGGCCCGCCCGGCCTCGTCGTCGTGCGTGCGGTCGCCGTACGTGGACTCCACCAGCAGCACGTCCGCGCCGGAGAACGGTTCGGCCGGCAGCAGCAGCGGATGTCCGGGGCGGCCGAGGTCGCCGCTCACCGCCAGGGTGTGGCCGTCCTCCAGCGTCATCAGGGCCCAGGCGGAGCCGAGGATGTGCCCCGCGTGCCGGAGGACGAGGGTGGTTCCCGTGGTGACCTCGACCTCGGTGTCCAGGGGCACGGGGTCGATGTACCCCAGTGTGCGGTCGACGTCGGCGTCGTCGTAGAGCGGTTCGGCGGGGCGGTGCTTCGACCAGCCGTGCTCATTGGCGTGCGCCGCCGCCTCCGTCTGCAGACGGGCGCTGTCGCGCAGCACGATCTCGGCGAGGCGCGCGGTGTGGGTGCTGGTGAGGATCGGCCCCCGGAAGCCGTCCCGGACGAGTCGGGGCAGGTATCCGCAGTGGTCCAGGTGCGCATGGGTCACCACGACGGCCTGGATGTCGCGGGCGTCGCACGGCAGCTTCCGCCAGTTGCGCCTGCGCAGCTCCGCCAGGCCCTGGAAGAGCCCGCAGTCGACGAGGATCCTGGCGTGGTCGCTCTCCACGAGGAACTTGCTGCCGGTGACGGTGCCGACACCGCCCAGGAAGGTCAGCAGCCCGGGCCGTACCCGGGCCGGGGCGGGTGCCTGCGGGGCAGTAGACGTCTCGTTCACCGTGTCCATGGCCCGGCCTCCTCGTCTCGATGATCGTATGCCCACCGTGGCACCGCGGCGACGGCCGCCGCAGGGGCCGACGGGTGTGTGATGGGGACCAATGGCCCCTTGGATTCCCATACCGATTGTTTTTTCATGTAAGTGACGGAAAGGGTCCACCGGAAGCGCAGGCGCACGGTCGAGGGCCATGAGCGGCGGTCCCACCCGCGCACGGCGTGGTCCGGATCCGCGAGAAGCGGGCTGGGTCCTTTCCGCCACCGCGTCGAGGGAGGCGAGGCGCCATGACCGCACCCGCACCGGCCCGCAAGACCCACTCCACCACCGCGGGCCCCCCGGTGGAGTCGACGGGCAACGGCATACGCGCCCGCATCGGTGACGAGATCGTCGTACGCGGCACCGCCACCGGTGTGATCAGCCGCTCCGGCCAGGTCGTCGGCCTCCACCACCCCGACGGCCGCCCCCCGTACGACGTCCGCTGGGAGGACACCGGACGGGTGACTCTCTACTTCCCCGGATCCGACGCGTACGTCAAGCACCTGGCCCCGGCGCCGCCCGCGCGATGAGCCCGTCGCCCCGCGGCGGGCCACCGGCGCGTCGGGAACGAGCTCCTGGAGATGACGATGGCCCGACCCGATGAGCACCGGCCGATCGTGGTCGGTGTCGATCCCGATCCCGCGAGGCGGATGGCGCTGGCCTGGGCCGTCGACGAGGCCGCGCGGCGCCGGGTGCCGCTGCGGCTGGTGCACGCCGAGGGCCTGCCGACCGCGGGGTACCGGAGATGGGAGCTGCCGCCCTCCTGGGAGGAGTGGAACCGGGCGCTGCACGAGGCGGGCGAACAGGTGCTCAAGGCAGCGGTGGCCTTCGCGGAGGCCCGGCGGCCGCTGGTCGAGGTGTCCACACTGCTGGCGGAGGGGAACCCGGCGTGGGTCCTCGGGGAGCAGAGCCACGACGCCACGGCCGTGGTGGTGGGCTCCTGGCATCTGAGCCGGATGAGGGAGGTGTTCGGCGCCACCTCGGTCGCCCTGCCCGTCATGGCGCACGCCCGCTGCCCGGTGGTCGTGGTGCCGGAACCGGAGCACATCACGCAGGAACCCGCGTACTTCGTCGTCGGCGTGGACGGCAGCCCCCGGTCCGCGGCCGCCGTCGACTTCGCCTTCGAGGAGGCCGCCCTGCGGGGCGCGGCGCTGCGGGCGCTGTACGTGTGGCATCCCGGGCCGCTGGGGACGCTCGACGAGGACGCGGCGCGGCAGGAGGGCCGGCGTCTGCTCTCGGAGACGCTGGCCGGCCACGCCGCGACGTATCCGGACGTGGAGCTGCACCACGAGCTCGTCACGGGCCATCCCGTGGAGGTGCTGACCAAGGCGTCCGCCCATGCGCTGGGCCTGGTCGTGGGGACCCGCGGGCGCGGCGGCTTCGCCGGCATGATGCTCGGCTCGGTGAGCCAGGGTGTGCTGCGCTACGCGCGCTGCCCCGTCATCGCCGTACCGCACCCACCCCGATGAAGCCCTGCGGATGAAGCCCCGCGGACGGGCCCGTGTCCCGGGGTCCCGGCGGCCCGGGCGGTGGACCATCCGGCTCTGTCCGGTGGCCCGTCGCGGGTGCTGGAGTGGATGGCGCGAGGGCGCAGACCGATGCCGACCGGCGTGGAGGGCACGATGCATGACGACGACCGTCCCGGTGGCCGCACCATGGGCCCAGGCCCTTCGGCCACTCCGTCGGGCCGGCGCCTGCTGGAGGCCGCGCTGCTGGTGGTGACGGCTGGCGCGCTGGCCGGCGGCGGCATCGCGTGGCTCCTGGGCCTGCCGGACATCGCCGACGTCTTCTGGGCGGCGGGGACCACCGTGGCCGTCGTTCCGGCGGTCGGCTGGGTGATGAGCGCTCTGCACAAGGGACGGGCCGGCGTCGATGTGATCGCCGTGCTGGCACTGGCCGGAACCCTGGCCGTGGGCGAATACCTCGCGGGCGCGCTGATCGGTCTGATGCTGGCCACCGGACGGACCCTGGAGACGGCGGCGGAACAGCGCGCCTCGCGCGATCTGCGCTCGCTGCTGGAGCACGCCCCGCGTTCGGCGCGCCGCCGGCGCGGCTCGGAGGTCTCGGTCGTGCCGCTGGACGAGGTCGTCCCCGGTGATGTCCTCGTGGTCGGGCCCGGCGAGGTCGTCCCGGTGGACGGCGAGGTCACCGCGGGCCCGGCGGTGCTCGACGAGTCCGTGCTCACCGGCGAGTCCGCACAGGTGGAGCGTGCCGAGGGCGAGCCCGTGCGCAGCGGCGTCGTCAACGCCTCGGGCGTCTTCGAGGTGACGGCGACGGCCACCGCGGCGGACAGCACCTACGCGGAGATCGTCCGGCTGGCCGAGCAGGCCGGGGCCGAGCGGGCCCCCACGGTGCGTCTGGCGGAGCGCTATGCCGCCTGGTTCCTGCCCCTGTCCCTGGGGCTCGCCGCCGTGGCCTGGGCGGTCAGCGGCTCGGCGGTTCGGGCCGTGGCCGTCCTCGTCGTGGCCACTCCCTGCCCGCTGCTGCTGGCCACGCCCGTAGCCATCGTCTCCGGCCTGTCGCAGTGCGCCCGGCGGGGCGTCGTGGTGCGGGACGGCGGCGCACTGGAGCGGCTGGGCCGGGCCCGCACCCTCGTGATCGACAAGACCGGAACCCTGACCGTGGGGCGGCCGCGGGTCCTGCAGGTGGCCGGCGCCCCCGGCGGGCCGTCCCAGTCCGAGGTGCTGCGGCTGGCCGCCTCGCTCGACCAGGTGTCGGCGCACGTCCTCGCCGAGGCCGTCGTCCACGAGGCCAGGGCCCGCAGCCTGTCCCTGACGGTGCCGAAGGAGGTCACCGAGGAGCCCGGCCGGGGGGTCACCGGCACCGTCGACGGCCACCGTGTCGCGGTCGGCAAGGCCGGCCTGGCCCCGGACGAGCTGCCCGAATGGGCGCGTGCCGTGGACAACCAGGCCCTGCTCGACGGGGCGGCCACCGTCTGGCTGACCCTGGACGATGTGCTCACCGGAGCCGTGCTGCTGCGGGACCCGCTGCGCCACGACGCGCCCCGCACCATCCGCCGGCTGCGGGCAGCGGGTCTGAACCGGCTGCTCATGCTCACCGGGGACCGCCCCGAGCCCGCACGTGAGGTGGGCGCGGTCCTGGGGCTCGACGACGTGCGCGCGGGGCAACTGCCCACGGACAAGATCGCCGCGGTGCGCGCGGAGAGCGACCGCGCCGTCACCGTCATGGTCGGTGACGGCGTCAACGACGCGCCCGCCCTGGCAGCGGCCGACGTCGGTGTCGCCATGGGGGCCCGGGGCTCGACCTCGGCCTCGGAGGCGTCCGACATCGTCCTCACCACGGATCGTGTGGGGCGCCTGGCCGACGCGATGGACATCGCCGCCCGCGCCCGCCGGATCGCGGTGCAGAGCGCCGCCGGCGGCATGGTGATGTCACTGGCCGCCATGGTCGCCGCCCTCTTCGGATGGCTGCCGCCCGCGGCCGGCGCCCTGCTGCAGGAGGCCATCGACGTGGCCGTGATCCTCAACGCGCTGCGGGCGCTGCTTCCCGTGCCCGGAACCCGGCCCGCCCTGGAACCGGAGGCGGAGAGCCTCATCCACCGGTTCGCCACCGAGCACGACGACCTCAGGGACACCCTCGACGCCATCCGCGAGGCGGCCGGCCTGCTCACCACGGACCACGGCCCGCGCGCACTGGAGGCGGTCCGCGAGATCCACCACCTGCTGACGGACCGCCTGCTCCCCCACGAACACGCCGAGGAACAGCAGCTCTATCCGGCGCTGAACCGGCAACTCGGCCCGGAGGCGACCGACACCATGAGCCGCGCCCACTCCGAGATCGAGCGCTTGTCCCGGCGCATCGCCACCCATGTGCGCCTCGCGGACGAGGAGGGCGGACTGCGCCCCGAACAACTCGACGACCTGCGCGCGTCGCTGTACGGGCTGCACACGATCCTGCGCCTGCACTTCACCCAGGAGGAGGAAAGCTACTTCTCGCTGGCGCCGTGACGCGGCGCAGGAGCGGCCGCCCTCAGGCGCGGACGATCCCCAGCACCTCGTCGCGCAGCGCGTCCGTCGTGTCCGCGTCCGGCGCCTCCACGTTGAGCCGCAGCAGCGGCTCCGTGTTGGAGGGGCGCAGGTCGAACCACCGGTCGGCGGTGCTGACCGCCAGCCCGTCGAGCTCGTCCGCGACCGCCCCGGCCCGGGGCGGTCGCGGAGGTCTCGCGGGCCGTGGCCGTCGTGTGCCGCCGGTCGCGGACGACGCTGTTGATCTCGCCGGACGCCACCGTCCGCCGTCACCGCCCTGATCGCGGCCCGGCTGCTGGCCGGGCACCCTGGTGCCACCGTCATCCACCACCCGATCACCTCGCGGGCCGTGGCCGACGCGTGCGCGAGCACGGCGGCACCCCGGTCCGGACCCGGGTGGGCCATTCCTTCATCAAGGCCGAAACGGCGCGGACCCGGGCCGTGTTCGGCGGTGAGCACTCGGCGCACCGCACCTTCCGCGACTTCTGGTCCGCCGGCACCGGCATGCTGGCGGCCCTGCATGTGATCCCCGCCCTCGGCGGGCAGCGGGAGCCGCTGTCAGCGCTGGTCGGGCAGTACGTGCGTTCGGCAAGGCACAGTTGAAGGTCTGCTGCATCTCGCCGGCGGAGGAGGATTCCACCGCGCACGGCGTCGGAATTCATCCGCGTCCTCGGCTCTCGTTTCCCTCATCGGGTACGCGGATTCGCGGGGTGACGGTTCGCAGATCACCGTGGTCGTGGTCGTGGTTCGGGCGGCTTCCGTCCCGCTCCCGGCGGTCCTGCCGCTCCCGCCGCTCCCGCCGCTCCCGCTGCTCCCGCTGCTCGTCGCGGAGCACCTCCAGGACGGTGGAACCGTCGATGGTCTCGCGGGTGACGAGCAGGTCGGCGAGCCGGTCCAGGGCCCCGCGGTGGTCGCGTATCAGCCCCGTCGCCCGGTTCTCCGCCTCGCGCAGCAACCGGGCGGCCTCCTCGTCGATGATCCGCTGGGTCTGCTGCGAGTACGGCTGCCCGAGGGGCTCCTCGGAGCTCTCGCCCAGATAGCGCGGGTTCGTGGGGGCATATCCGACGGGCCCGAGAGCCGATGACAGGCCGAAATCCCGGACCATCCGTGTGGCGATCTGGGTGGCGCCGGCCAGGTCGTTCGCGGCGCCACTGGATCCCTCGCCGAAAACGACGAGTTCGGCCGCCCGGCCACCGAGCCGGACGGCGAGCAGATCGGTCAGATATCCCTCGCTGTACAGGTGGCGTTCGGCCTCGGGGAGCTGCTCGGTCACCCCGAGCGTCATGCCCGACGGCAGGATGGTGACCTTGGCGACGGGGTCGGCGTGCTCGCACAGAGCGGCGACGAGGGCGTGGCCCGATTCATGGATCGCGACCGAGTGGCGCTCTTCGGGCAGCAGGGCGTTGGACGCGTCACGGCGGCCGAGCAGGACGCGGTCGCGGGCGGCGTCGAGGTCGTCCGGCTCGATCAGCACCCGGTCGGCGCGGACGGCGTTGATGGCGGCCTCGTTGACCAGGTTGGCGAGGTCCGCGCCGGAGAATCCCGGAGTGCCGCGGGCGACGATGTCCAGGTCGACGTCGGGGGCGAGGATCTTGCCCCGGGCGTGCACCCGCAGGATGGCGGCGCGCTCGGCCTGGTTGGGCAGCGGGACGGTGACCTGGCGGTCGAAGCGTCCGGGGCGCAGCAGGGCCGGGTCGAGGGCCTCCGGCCGGTTGGTGGCGGCGAGGACGACGATGCCCGTGGACTGGTCGAAGCCGTCCATCTCGGCCAGCAACTGGTTGAGGGTCTGTTCGCGCTCGTCGTTGCCGCCGAGTCGCGCACCCCCCGCGCGCCGCGCGCCGACGGCGTCGATCTCGTCGATGAAGATGATGGACGGCGCGCGTTTGCGGGCGTCCTCGAACAGGTCCCGCACCCTGGACGCGCCCACTCCGACGAACATCTCCACGAAGGCAGATCCGGTCACGGACAGGAACGGCACGTCGGCCTCCCCCGCGACGGCACGGGCGAAGAGCGTCTTGCCGGTGCCGGGCGGCCCCACCATGATCACTCCACGTGGGCCCTTGGCGCCGGCGGCCGCGTAGCGCGCCGGGTTGCGCAGAAAGTCGACGACCTCGCTGATCTCCTGTTTGACCCCGTCGTACCCGGCCACGTCGTCGAACCGGGTGGTGGGCCGCTCCGCCTCGATGATCTTCGCCCGGGAGCGGCCGATCGCGCTGAGCCCGCCGGTCACCGAGCGTGTGGCGCGGCGCCCGATCCACCAGAAGAAGCCGAACAGCAGGAGCAGCGGCAGGAAGGCCACCAGGACCGACAGGAACGGGTTGCCGCCGCTCTTGGTCTGGGTCGCGGTGATCTTCACGTGCTTGTCCTGGAGCTGCTGCTGGAGCGATCCGGTGCCGAGCGCGGTGGGAAGCTGCGTGGTGAACTTGGTGCCGTTCGCCAGGGTGCCGCTGACCGCCCCCTTGTCGTTGATGTCGACCGTCTTGACCTGGCCGACACCGACCTTGGTGACGAAGTCGCTGTAGGTCAGACGGGTGGGCGAGGGCCCCGACGGGGACCGGACGAGGATCAGGACGGTCAGGAACACCACCCACACCAGCGGGATGACCCACCACTGCCAGCCCGACCGCGGCCGCCGCTCCGTCGGCGGTGTGGGCGCGCCCCGCGGCGGCCCGGACTTGGCCGGCGGTGTGAGGTGCCGGTGCGGCATCCGCACTCGCGTGATCACAATGCGCCTCCTGGGACGAACCTCATGTCACCCGGCCGTTCCGTACCGCCGTCCGGGTCGCACGACAGGTCCCCTCCTCTCATGGTCCCTCGGTCGGCGCATTGCCATCGGCGGCGCCGGGGGGCCGCCTGCGGCGGGACCCCGGCGCGCCGGCCGGGGCGCACGCCTCCGGTCGCCGCTCACGGCAGTTCCGGTACGACGGCCACCGGGCACCGGGCGTGGTGCAGCAGGGTGTGCGCCACCCGCCCCAGCTGGAGCCCGCCGCGGTCGTGGCCGCGCCGTACGCCGACGATCAGGAGGTCGGCGGCGGCGGAGCGGTACAGGAGGACCTTGCGGGCGAGCCCCTCGACCGTGGACCGGTTCACCCTGACGTCCGGGTGGTCGGCCAGGGCGTCCTGCAGCAGGGCATCGATCAGCGTGGCCGCCCGCTCCTCGTGGTAGCGCGCCGGGTCCCCGGCGAGCAGCGGGTGGTCGACGGGCTCGTGGGCGGGGCGGCGCCAGCCGCGTACGACGTCGAGGGTGCAGTGCCGGGCCTCGGCCTCGCGCAGGGCGAACCGCACGGCAGTGCCGCAGGTGCCTGGTTCACCGGCGCCGAGCACGATCCGCCCGTGCGCGCCCTCCAGCGCCGCCCGGTCGCCGCGGACCACGATCACCGGCCCGGATGCGCGGCCCGCCACCGTCAGGCTGACGGAGCCGAGGAGCAGTTCCTTCAGCTCTCCCCGGCCACGGGATCCGGTGATCACGGCCGTGGCGTTGCCGCCCTCGCGCAACAGCGCCGCCACCGGGTCCTCGGGCAGGACCTCGGCGGTGACCTTCACCTCCGGATTGCGGCGCTGCACGCGCTCCACCGCGGTCGCGACGATGTTGTCGGCCATCACCTGGTGCGACGGGCGCTCCAGGCCGCCCGAGGGCAGAACGCCCTCGTATCGCTCCCACAGGGACGCGTACACCAGACGCAGCGGCAGGCCGTGCCGTGCCGCCTCGTCGGTCGCCCAGTCCACCGCGAGCAGGCTGGAGTCAGATCCGTCGACGCCTGCCACCAGGGGCAGATCCATGGTCCCCACCGCCTTTCGGTCCCGTAGGGGACATCCGCAGCCGAGCAGGTCCCCCTGCCACCGTCACACCCGCCGGGAGGAGGTGAGAGGGGCGGTTCGGCCCTTGTCGGGGACGACCGGCCCCCAAGCCGTTGCGCGTCCCGGGAGATCGCCGGGCTCGTGCGGGGCCGGGCCCGGAAAGGACGTTCGGACCCTTGCGGCGGACTGTTCGGCCCCAGCGCCCGAGGATCGGGCGCGGTGCACTGGAACGTGCCAGGAGCCGTAACGGCGGCCGAGGAGACAGGGCCATGGCCACCCTCGCACACCGGCGCGGGTCTCCGCTCCCTGAGCCGCCCCGCCGATCCCCCGACGGGGTCGCGCGGGCACGGACCGAGCGCACCGAGATCCGGCAGACCACATGGTCCGCACCCGGCGGGCCCGGGCGGGCCGAACCCGTCGGCGCCTGCCGGAGCCGGTGCGGAGCGCGCACGGAAGGAGTGCGGAGCATGCAGCACCGGACCGTCGCCGAAGTCATGACACACCGGGTGGTCACGGCGCACCCGGACTCGTCCTTCAAGCACATCGCGCGGCTGTTGCGCGACAACGACGTCACGGCGGTCCCCGTCGTCGACGACGAGGGGCGCCCCGTGGGGGTGGTGTCCGAGGGGGACCTGCTCCGCAAGGCGGCCAGCCTGCCCGACCCGGAGGGACGGGCGCTCGGACGCCGGCTCGGTCTGGACGAGCTGAGCCGCGCCGGCGCCGAGACCGCGGAGGCGATGATGACCACGCCCGCGGTGACGGCACGGCCCGGCTGGAACGTCGTCGAGACCGCCCGGACCATGTACCGCAACAAGGTGAAGCGGCTGCCCGTGGTCGACGACACCGGCAGGCTCGTCGGCATCGTCAGCCGGGCCGACCTGCTGCGGCCCTTCCTGCGCGGCGACGGGGCCATCCGCGACGAGATCCGCCACGATGTGCTGGGCGCGGTCCTCGGGGTTCCGGCGGACACCGTCGGGGTCGAGGTGCGCGAGGGCGTCGTGACGCTCACCGGGCGGGTCGAGCAGCGGTCGCTCGTCCCGGTCGTCGAGCGCCTGTGCCGCTCCGTCGACGGCGTCGTCGCCGTCCACCAGTCGCTCGGCTACGCCTACGACGACCTCGGCTCCGACCTGGAACCTCCGAGGCTGCGCGGAAGGGGAGGCAGCGGTCATGAGACATCTGCGCACCGTGGGTGATGTGATGACCCACGAGGTCGTCTCGGTCGGCCGTGACGCGCCGTTCCGGGAGATCGTGGAGTCGATGCGGCAGTGGCGCGTCAGCGCTCTGCCCGTGCTGTCCGAGGAAGGGCGCGTCGTCGGCGTGGTGTCCGAGGCCGATCTGCTGGTGCGGGCACAGGGCGACGACACGTCCGGGGCACTGACGGCCGCGCGTCTGATGACCGTCCCGGCCGTCACCGTCCCGCGGACCGCCACGATCGAGGGCGCGGCACGGCTGATGGCGCGCGGGCCCCTGAAGCGGCTGCCCGTGGTGGACGACGAGGGGCGCCTGGTGGGGGTGGTCAGCCGCTCCGACCTGCTCAAGATCTACCTGCGCCCGGACGAGGACATCGCTCAGGAGGTCAGGAGCGGCCTGGAGGCCCTGCTCCCGGCCGGTTCCCCCGGCCTCGACGTGCGGGTGGAGAACGGCGTGGTGACCCTGGGCGGAACCGTGCCCGGGCAGGCACCGGTGGCCGCACTGGTCCGAGTGGCACGCGCCGTGCCAGGCGTCGTGGACGTGCGCGAACGTCTCGGCGCCGGACTGTCCGCCGGGTGAGGCACCGGCGCACCACGGCCGGGAGCCCGCGGACGGCCCGGCCCTTCGGGTGATTCCCGGCCCGTCCGGGTGTCGCGGGCCGTACCCGCGTGAGAGCGGCAACACCGTGGGGACCGACCGATCCGCAAGGAGGCCCCCATGGAGATGCCCTTCATCAACGAGTGCGCGGTCGAGACGTGCGCGTACAACGTCGGCAGCGCCTGCCACGCGCTGGCCATCACCGTCGGCGATCCCCCGCACGCCCGGTGCGACACCTTCTTCGTCACCTCGGGCAAGGGCGGCGACCCGGCTGCCACCGGACAGGTCGGGGCCTGCAAGATGACCGACTGCCGGCACAACACACGGCTGGAGTGCCAGGCATCCGGAATCGCCGTGGGGCCCGGCCAGGACCGTGCCGACTGTCTGACCTACAGCGTCCGCCGAGGAGCCGGCACGTGAGGATCTCCGAGGCGATGAGCACTCCGGCTGTCGCGCTGCCCCCCGGCGCCTCCCTCGCGGAGGCGGCCCGGAAGATGGACGAGTACGGCATCGGTTCCGTGCTCGTCGTCGACGACGGCGCGCTGCGCGGCATCGTCACCGACCGCGACCTCGCGGTGCGCGGGCTGAGCGGCGGCCTGGACCGGGAAGCGCGGGTGGACACGGTGATGTCGCCGCAGGTGGTGACGGTGGACGTGGCCGACGACGTGCACGTGGCCTACCGGACCTTCCGCGGGTCGGGGGTGCGCCGCCTGCCCGTACTGGACGGGCACCGGGTCGTGGGCATGCTGACGGTGGACGACCTGCTGCTGGACGTGTTCCAGCGGCTGGCCGACCTCCTGGGGCCGGTCGCCTGGAGCATCCTCGAAGAGCCGCCCGGTCCGCCCTCGGCGACGCCCGTGTGAGGGCGCCCGCCGCCCGCCCCGGTACGGCGGTCGGGCGGCCGTGGGGACGGCTCGGCGGCGGTCACGGCGCTCCGGCGGGCGGTCACGGGGCTCCGGGGCGATCACAGCACCCCAAGGAAGGCCAAGGCACCCCAACCGGCGATCACAGCACCCCGAGGAAAACCACGCCGCCCCAACCGGCGATCACAGCACCCAAAGCAATCACGGCACTCCGGGGGAGGCCACGCCGCTGCGAGGCCGTCGCGGCGCTCGGCGGCGGTCAGCGCGCTTCCGGGCGGACGATCACTACCGGGCAGCTCGCGTGCAGCGCGACCTGCTGGCTGACGGATCCCAGCAGGGCCCGGCTGAAGCCGCCGCGCCCCCGGCTGCCGACCACCAGGGCCTCGGCGCCCTCGGCCGCCCTCAGCAGCACGTCGGCGGGGGTGCCGCGCACCAGGATCGCCCTGACCGAGGCGGCCCCCTCGGCGCCGAGCACCTCGCGCAGTTCCCGCTCCAGCGCCTGGCGCGCATTCGCCTCGTCGAAGTCGGTGTCCGCGGCCGGACCCGACCAGCCGTACACACCCGGCAGATCCCACACGGCCACCGCGTCCACGTCCGCGCCGATCAGCCCGGCGTGCCGGACGGCCCAACGCAACGCCTCGCGCGAGGACGGCGAACCGTCGACGCCCACCACGACCCGGGGCCCCGGGGCATCCCTCTCCATGCGTCCCACCTCTTCCGTGCCCTCGTCGGCGGCTCTCAGCGGACCCCGCCTCCACGCTGCGCGACGCGGGGGCGGCCCGCCACGGGAGGGCGGCCGAGGGCGTGGCGCACGGGCGGGTGGTCCTCCGTTCGCGGACGCGGACCCTCGCGCCGAGCATGAGAGGGAGCGCCCCCACCCGAACGGCACGCGCGGGGGCGAGGAAGGGACCACCATGACGCAGGACGTCATCGCCAAGACGGCACCGGCTCCCGTGCCCCCGGTCCTCGCCGACTACGACCGGGCCTGCGCCGAGTTCAGCTGGACCGCGGCACGGCGTCGGCTGTCCGGGCTGCCGGACGGCGGACTGAACATCGGGTACGAGGCCGTCGACCGCCATGTGGCCGAGGGCCGGGGCGAGGGCGTCGCACTGCGCTGTGTGCGCCGCGACGGGACGGCCGAGTCCGTCTCCTACGCACGGCTCGCCCGGCTGACGAACCGGTTCGCCAAGGTGCTGCGGTCCCTCGGTGTGGATCGCGGGGACCGCGTCTTCACGCTGCTCGGCCGCTGCCCGGAACTGTTCACGGTGGTCCTCGGCACGCTCAAGAACACCTCCGTGCTCTGCCCGCTGTTCCCGGCCTTCGGACCGGATCCCGTGGCCCAGCGCATGCGGCTCGGCAACGCCCGCGTCCTGGTCACCACCGAGCAGCTGTACCTGCGCAAGGTCGCTCCGGTGCGGGACGGCCTTGCCGAGCTGGACCACGTGCTGATCGTCGGTGACCGCCGCCGGGACCTTCCCGGGACGCTCTCCTTCGAGGCGCTGATGGAACGCGCCGAGGACGACTTCCGGGTGCCGTCCACCGACCCCGGGGAGATGGCGCTGCTGCACTTCACCAGCGGCACCACCGGGGCCCCCAAGGGCGCGGTGCATGTGCACGAGGCCGTCGTCGCCCACCACGTCACGGCCGCGTACGCGCTCGACCTGCAGCTGGAAGACCGGTACTGGTGCACCGCCGACCCCGGCTGGGTGACAGGCATGTCGTACGGCATCATCGCCCCGCTCACCCTCGGCGTCACGGTCGTCGTCGACGAGGGCGACTTCGACACCCGCCGCTGGTACGGCATCCTCGCCCGGGAGAAGGTCACGGTCTGGTACACGGCCCCCACCGCCCTGCGCATGCTGATGCGGGCCACCCCCCGGCAGGGCCCGTACGATCTGCCGCGCTCGTTCGACCTTTCGGCGCTGCGGTTCATCGCCTCGGTGGGCGAGCCGCTCAACCCCGAAGTGGTGCTGTGGGGCCGGGACGTGCTGGGACTCCCGGTCCATGACAACTGGTGGCAGACCGAGACCGGCTGCATCGTCATCGCCAACCTGGCGGCCTGCCCCGTCAAGCCCGGCTCGATGGGGCGCCCCCTGCCCGGCATGACCGCGGCCGTCCTGGCCCGCGGGCCCGACGGCACGGTGTGGCGCTCGCCCGAGGGCCGTGTCCGGGAGGTGCAGGAGCCCGGCCAGGAAGGCGAACTGGCTCTGCGGCCGGGCTGGCCGTCGATGTTCCGCGGCTATCTGCACGCGGACGAGCGGTACGCGGCCTGCTTCGCCGACGGCTGGTATCTGACCGGTGACGTCGTGCGCAAGGACACCGACGGGTACTTCTGGTTCGTGGGCCGCGCGGACGACGTCATCAAGTCCGCGGGCCACCTGATCAGCCCGTTCGAGGTGGAGAGCGCCCTGCTGGAGCACCCCGCGGTGGCGGAGGCGGGGGTGATCGGTCGGCCGGACCCGACGGCCGGCGCGATCGTGAAGGCCTATGTGTCGCTGCGCCCCGGGGTGGAGCCGGACGACGGCATCCGGAACGACCTCCTCGCCTTCGCCCGTCGCAAGCTGGGACCCGCCGTCGCGCCCAGGGAGATCGCCTTCGACCGGAACCTGCCGCACACCAGGAGCGGCAAGGTCATGCGGCGGCTGCTGCGAGCGCGCGAGACGGGCCTGCCGGAAGGCGACACCTCCACCCTCGAGACACCGGAGCCCGCGGCGGCGCCGGGCCCGTCCGGCGCGCCGGGCTCCGCCGCGGCCCATGAGACCTCGGAGCACGCGCCATGAGCCCCACCCGCAGGCA
The DNA here is from genome assembly GCF_042678285.1 of Streptomyces caeni. Taxonomy (NCBI): domain Bacteria; kingdom Bacillati; phylum Actinomycetota; class Actinomycetes; order Kitasatosporales; family Streptomycetaceae; genus Streptomyces; species Streptomyces caeni. The sequence continues at coordinate 2,617 of NZ_JBHUDX010000086.1, read as the reverse complement.
TCCGGCCAGGACCACGCACCGCACCACGCACCAGGACGCCGCCGCCAAGCACCGCCGCGGCCTGCTGGCCTCCATGCTGCTGATCCGCCGCTTCGAGGAACGCTGCGTCGAGCTGTACAGCGCCGCGAAGATCCGCGGCTTCGTCCACCTGTACATCGGGGAGGAGGCGGTGGCGGCCGGTGTGCTGGAGGCGCTCGAACCCGAGGACGCGGTCGTCTCCACCTACCGTGAACACGGCCACGCCCTCGCCCGCGGCGTCCCCACGGACGCCGTCATGGCGGAGATGTACGGGAAGGCCACCGGGTGCAGCCGCGGGCGTGGCGGTTCCATGCATCTGTTCGACGCGGGCCGCCGCTTCTACGGCGGCAACGCGATCGTGGGCGGTGGCATCCCCCTCGCCGCGGGGCTCGCCCTCGCGGAGAAGATGCGCGGCACGGCGGGCATCGTCTGCTGTTTCTTCGGCGACGGCGCCTTCGCGGAGGGCGAGTTCCACGAGACCGCGAACCTGGCCACGCTGTGGGGCCTGCCGCTCCTGCTGGCGTGCGAGAACAACCTGTACGCCATGGGTACGCCGCTGCGCGTCGAGCACGCGCAGACCGACCTGGCCATGCGCGCCGCCTCCTACGGCATGCCGGCCTGGGCCGTCGACGGCATGGACGTCCTCGCGGTCGAGGAGGCGGCCCGTCGCGCGGTGGCCGGCATCCGCGCGGGGCACGGCCCGCACTTCCTGGAACTGCGCACCTACCGCTTCCGTGCCCACTCCATGTACGACCCCGACCGGTACCGCGACAAGGCCGAGATCCAACGCTGGCAGGCCCGTGACCCGCTCACGCTGCTCGGCGAACGGATGCGGGCGGCGGGCGAGTTGGACGAGGCGTCGTACGCCGAACTGGACCGGCGCGCCACGGAGGAGGTCGACCGCGCGGTGGCGGCCGCGGAGGCCGCTCCGGCGGAACCGGTGGCGGACCTCCTCCGGTATGTGACCACGGCCCCCGGCGACGCGTCGGAGACGGGCCGATGAAGACCGTCACGACGACCTACCGCGAGGCCCTGCGCGAGGCCCTGCGCGAGGCGCTGTCGTCCGACGACCGGGTCTTCCTGCTCGGCGAGGACGTCGGAAAATACGGGGGCTCCTTCGGCGTCAGCCTCGGCCTCGTCGAGGAGTTCGGCCCCGGCCGGGTGCGCGACACCCCGCTGTCCGAGTCGGCCTTCGTCGGTGCGGGCATCGGTGCGGCCGTCGCCGGCATGCGGCCCATCGTCGAGATCATGACGGTCAACTTCAGCCTGCTGGCGCTCGACCAGATCCTCAACAACGCCGCCACCCTGCGGCACATGTCCGGCGGGCAGCTCTCGGTGCCGGTGGTCATCCGGATGACCACCGGCGCCGGACGGCAGCTGGCGGCCCAGCACTCGCACAGCCTGGAGGGCTGGTACGCCCATATCCCCGGCATCCGCGTCCTCGCGCCCGCGACGCTGGAGGACGCGCGCGGCATGCTGGCCCCCGCGCTCGCCGACCCCGACCCGGTGGTCATCTTCGAGCACGGGTCCCTCTACAACTTCTCCGGCGAACTGGCCGTCCCCGACGGCCCGCTGGACATCTCCTCGGCGGCGGTCCGCCGTCACGGCGACGACGTCACGGTGCTCACCTACGGCGGCTCGCTGCCCAAGGCCCTCACCGCGGCGGACCTGCTGGCCGCCGAGGGCATCGGCGCCGAGGTCGTGGACCTGCGTGTCCTGCGCCCCCTCGACGACGCCACGATCACGGCGTCGGTCGCCAGGACGCACCGTGCGGTCGTCGTCGACGAGGGCTGGCGCACCGGGAGCCTCGCGGCCGAGATCTCCGCCCGGATCACCGAGCAGGCGTTCTACGAACTCGACGCACCCGTCGGACGGGTGTGCAGCGCCGAGGTGCCGATCCCCTACGCCAGGCATCTGGAGGAGGCCGCGCTGCCGCAGGCGGAGGACATCGCCGCCGCGGCCCGTGGGGCGGTGGGACGCCGTGGGTGAGTTCACCATGCCGTCGCTCGGTGCGGACATGGAGGCGGGCACCCTCCAGGAGTGGCTCGTCACACCCGGGGACACGGTGACGCGCGGTGACGTGATCGCCGTCGTGGAGACCGAGAAGGCCGCCATCGAGGTCGAGTGCTTCGAGTCGGGAACCGTCGGCCGCCTGCTGGTGGCGCCCGGCACCAGGGTCCCGGTCGGCACCCCGCTGGCCCTGATCGAGGCAGCCGGAGTGCCGTCCGGGACGCCGCCCCAGGCCCGCCCCGCGGCGGCTGAGGGGGCGGGGGAGGCCCCGGTGGCAAAGGCCGCAGTACCGGAACGGGGCAAGGAGGCCGCAGTACCGGAACGGACCCCGGGAGCCGCAGTACCGGAACGGGCCCCGCAGGCCGCACCGCCCGTCCCCGGCGCTCCGGCACAGCCCGCGGCCCGGACCAGGGGCGCTCCCCCCGCAGGGCGCGCGGCTTCCACCCGCCGGAAGCGGCCGGCACAGCCCCCTCCCCCTCCTCCGTCACCGGCCGCGGCGGCAGCGCCGGGTCCCGCCGTGGCCCTCGCCGAAGCCGGGCCGCTGGTGCGGCACCTCGCCGACGAGCGGGGCGTCGACCTGGCGGCGGTG
>NZ_JBHUDX010000085.1:86424-104431 GCF_042678285.1 Streptomyces caeni | reverse complement strand
ACCCACCCCACGACCAGGCGCCCGGCAGACCGCAACAACCGGTCTCCCGGGCGCCTGGCGTTTCCCGGCGCGGCCGGCAAGCGGCTGTGCGCCGCGTGGGCGCGACCAGCCTCCCCCCGGCTCTCAACCACGTTCGAGCAGGGGGCGCGCCTCCATCGCCGCCCGAGGACGGCGTACCGGACTGCGGCGGAGCGCTCAGCGGCGGCGGAGGTCCGCCACCCTGGCCCGGTCGCCCGTGGGCGGCTCCCCGAGGGCGGTCGCGCTGCGCAGTTGCGGCCCCCCGGGGACCTGGCCGCGGCGCGGCCCCGGCAGCGGCACGTCCCGGCGCGGCTGGCGCCCCGCGGGCGCGGATTCGCTTCCGGACCCGCTGCCCGGCGCACCGGCGACCGCGATCCGAACCCCCTGGTCGGCCAGGGCCTGCAGTTCGGTGGCCGCGCGGTCGTCGTGCGCGGGCGGATCGTCCGTCACCAGCCGGGTGATCACGTCCGTCGGCACGGTCTGGAACATGGTGTCCGTGCCGAGCTTGGTGTGGTCGGCGAGGACGACGACCTCCGCGGCCGCCTGCACCAGTGCCCGGTCGACGGACGCCGACAGCATGTTGGACGTGGACAGCCCGCGCTCGGCGGTGAGCCCGCTCCCGGAGAGGAACGCCTTGGAGACCCTGAGCCCCTGCAGGGACTGCTCGGCCCCGCTGCCGACGAGGGCGTAGTTGGAACCGCGCAGGGTGCCGCCGGTCATCACGACCTCGACGCGATTGGCATGGGCCAACGCCTGGGCCACCAGCAGGGAGTTGGTGACGACCGTCAGCCCGGGCACCCGCGCGAGCCGGCGCGCCAGTTCCTGCGTGGTGGTCCCCGCCCCGACCACGATGGCCTCACCCTCTTCGACGAGGCCCGCGGCGAGGTCGGCGATGGCGGTCTTCTCGGCGGTCGCGAGATGTGACTTCTGCGGAAAGCCGGACTCCCGCGTGAACCCGCCCGGCAGTACCGCACCGCCGTGCCGGCGGTCGAGGAGTCCTTCTGCCTCCAGTGCGCGCACGTCCCGCCGTACGGTCACTTCGGAGGTCTGGACGACGCGGGCGAGTTCACGGAGCGACACGGCCCCGTTCGCTCGCACCATTTCGAGGATCAATTGACGACGTTCTGCAGCGAACACGAAACTGACAGTAACCCCAACGACCGTCTGCTTTCAGCAGTTTGCGCCGAATAACAGAAGTTGTTCGCACAGCGGGGCCGAAAGTGGTATAGACGCCCACTCCCGACACCGATGCCGCGCGCTTCGCCGGCCACTCCCCGTGACCGGCGGTCTTCCCGGCGGGGCGGTCAGATCTCGCCCGGGACCTTCCGGGTCTGCAACTGCCGTGCCACCTCGGCGATCGAGCCCGACAGGGAGGGGTACACGGTGAACGCGTTCGCGATCTGCTCGACCGTCAGATTGTTGTCGACGGCGATCGAGATGGGATGGATCAGTTCCGACGCGCGCGGCGCGACGACCACACCGCCGACCACGATCCCGGTGCCGGGCCGGGAGAAGATCTTGACGAAACCGTCGCGGATGCCCTGCATCTTGGCGCGCGGGTTGCGCAGCAGCGGCAGCTTGACGCACCGGGCGTCGATCTTCCCGGAGTCGACGTCGGCCTGGCTGCAGCCGACGGTGGCGATCTCGGGGTCGGTGAAGACGTTCGCGGAGACGGTGTTCAGGTCGAGGGGGGCCACCGCGTCGCCCAGGAAGTGGTACATGGCGATGCGTCCCTGCATGGCGGCGACCGACGCGAGGGCGAAGACACCGGTCACGTCGCCGGCGGCGTACACGCCCGGTGCCGTCGTCCGGGAGACCCTGTCGGTCCAGATGTGCCCGGACTCCTTCAGCTTGACCCCGGCCTCCTCCAGGCCCATCCCGCTGCTGTTCGGAATGGCGCCGACGGCCATGAGGCAGTGCGAGCCGGTGATCAACCGCCCGTCGGAGAGGGTGACCTCGACCCGGTCGCCGACGCGCTTGGCGGACTGCGCCCGCGAGCGGGCCATGACGTTCATGCCGCGGCGCCGGAACACGTCCTCCAGGACGGCGGCGGCGTCCGGGTCCTCGCCGGGCAGCACGTGGTCGCGCGAGGAGACGAGGGTGACCCTGGACCCGAGGGCCTGGTAGGCACCCGCGAACTCGGCGCCGGTGACACCGGACCCGACGACGATGAGCTCCTCGGGCAGCTCGTCGAGGTCGTAGACCTGGGTCCAGTTCAGGATCCGCTCCCCGTCGGGCCGGGCGTCGGGCAGCTCGCGCGGGTGACCGCCCGTGGCGATGAGCACGGCGTCGGCGGTGAGGGTCTCCTCGCTGCCGTCCGCGACCCGCACGACGACCTTGCGCGAGCCGTCCAGGGCCTGCATGCCCTCCAGCCGGCCGCACCCGCGCATGACCCGGGCGCCCGCGCGGGTGACCGATGCGGTGATGTCGTGGGACTGGGCGAGCGCGAGGCGCTTCACCCGTCGGTTGACCTTGCCCAGATCGACTCCGACGACGCGGGCGGCCTTCTCCAGCGGAGGGGTGTCGTCGGCCACGATGATGCCGAGCTCCTCGTACGAGGAGTCGAAGGTCGTCATCACTTCGGCCGTCGCGATGAGCGTCTTCGACGGCACGCAGTCGGTGAGCACCGACGCGCCGCCGAGACCGTCGCAGTCGACGACGGTCACCTCCGCGCCGAGCTGCGCGGCCACCAGCGCCGCTTCATATCCGCCGGGTCCGCCACCGATGATCACGATCCGAGTCACGTACTCCATTGTCCCGCACGCGTGGGGTGGCGCTCTCCCCGGGGGCCGCCCGGTGGTACTTCTGTTACAGCAGAGACCGCCGTGGCGCTGTCGTACCCTCGACTCCATGTCGCTCTACGCCGCGTACGCCGGCAACCTCGACGCGCGGCTGATGTCCCGCCGCGCACCGCACTCGCCGCTGCGCGCCACCGGCTGGCTCAACGGCTGGCGGCTGACCTTCGGGGGCGAGCACATCGGGTGGGAGGGCGCCCTGGCGACGATCGTCGAGGACCCGCTGTCGCAGGTCTTCGTCGCGCTGTACGACATCGCCCCCATGGACGAGGACTCCCTGGACCGCTGGGAGGGCGTGGGCCTCGGCGTCTACCGCAGGCTGCGCGTCCGCGCCCACACCCTGGACGGCGAGGAACCGGCCTGGACCTACGTGCTCAACGGCTACGAGGGCGGCCTCCCGTCCGCCCGCTACCTGGGCGGGATCGCGGACGCGGCGGAGTCGGCCGGGGCGCCGCACGACTACGTGATGGAACTGCGCAAGCGCCCCTGCTGAGCCCTGCCGAGGGGGCCGGCCCCGGAACACCTCCCCCTCCGGCGACGACGGCAGCGGCGGACAGCGGCCGGCGGCCGCACAGCGCCGGGCTGCGACGGCGCACAGCGCACCGCGACCACGACACAGCGCCCGGCCACGACCACGACACCGTGCCCGGCCGCGACACCGTGCCCGGCCGCGACACCGTGCCCGGCCGCGACGGCGAACGGCGACGCCCGCGGCGCGCCCCGGCACGCGCCGGAGCGGCCGCGCCCACAGCCACGGCGGCGACGGGAATCGTCGGAAACGACAAGACAACGATCGCATTCCCGTGAACTCCCTCATCTACGCGCGTAGGCAGAGAGCGGCTACTCTCATCCGCGTGAACGCATCTCTTCTTCCGGACGACATCCAGGGCGATCCCTACGCCGCCGCCGACACCGCCGCCGCGCGCCTGCGCGAGCTGACGGGTGCCGAGACCCACGACGTCGCCCTGGTGATGGGCTCCGGCTGGGCCCCGGCCGTCGACGCCCTCGGCGAGCCCGAGGCCGAGTTCCAGGTCACGGAGCTGCCCGGCTTCCCGCCTCCGGCCGTCGAGGGCCACGGCGGCAAGCTCCGCTCCCACCGGGTCGGCGACACCCGGGCCCTGGTCTTCCTGGGCCGTACGCACTACTACGAGGGCCGCGGCGTCGCCGCCGTCGCACACGGCGTCCGCACCGCCGTCGCCGCCGGCGCCAAGACCGTCGTCCTCACCAACGGCTGCGGCGGCCTGCGCAAGACGATGCGTCCGGGCCAGCCGGTCCTGATCAGCGACCACATCAACCTGACGGCGACCTCCCCGATCGTCGGCGCCAACTTCGTCGACCTCACGGACCTGTACTCCCCGCGCCTGCGGAGCCTGTGCAAGGAGATCGACCCCACCCTCGAAGAGGGCGTGTACGCGCAGTTCACCGGCCCGCACTACGAGACCCCGGCGGAGATCCGCATGGCCCGCGGCATGGGCGCGGACCTCGTGGGCATGTCGACGGTCCTGGAGGCGATCGCCGCGCGCGAGGCGGGCGCCGAGGTCCTGGGCATCTCCCTGGTCACGAATCTCGCCGCCGGTATGACGGGCGAGCCGCTGAACCACGAGGAGGTCCTCCAGGCGGGCCGCGACAGCGCGGCGCGCATGGGAGCGCTCCTCGCCCAGGTGCTGGAGCGGCTGTAGGTGCGGCCGCCGGTGACGGCCTGGCGCCGGACCGAGCGGGCGGGAACGACCACGGACGCCGAACCCCCGCCCCACCCACACACAACGAGAGGTTGATCCGACGTGCACGACGAACTCATCGCACGGGCCCAGGCGTGGCTGGCCGAGGACCCCGACGCGGAGACCCGTGAGGAACTCGCCAAGCTCATCGACGCCGGGGACCACGCCGAGCTCGCCGCACGCTTCGGCGGCACCCTCCAGTTCGGCACCGCCGGTCTACGCGGTGAACTCGGCGCCGGCCCCCTGCGCATGAACCGCTCCGTGGTCATCCGCGCCGCCGCCGGCCTCGCGGCGTACCTCAGGGCCCAGGGCCACGGCGACGGCCTCGTGGTCATCGGCTACGACGCCCGTCACAAGTCCGCCGACTTCGCCCGCGACACCGCCGCCGTCATGACGGGCGCGGGCCTGCGCGCGGCGCTCCTGCCCCGCCCGCTGCCGACGCCGGTCCTCGCCTTCGCCATCCGGCACCTCGGCGCGGTCGCCGGTGTGGAGGTCACCGCGAGCCACAACCCGCCGCGCGACAACGGCTACAAGGTCTACCTCGGCGACGGCTCCCAGATCGTGCCGCCCGCGGACGCCGGGATCGCGGCCGAGATCGACGCGATCAACACGCTGGCCGACATCCCCCGCCCGGACGGCGGCTGGGACACGCTCGACGACGGTGTCCTCGACGCCTACCTCGCCCGCACGGACGCGGTGCTCGCCCCGGAGTCCCCGCGGACCGCCCGTACCGTCTACACCGCGATGCACGGCGTCGGCAGGGACGTCCTCCTCGCCGCCTTCGCCCGCGCCGGCTTCCCCGCCCCGGTACTCGTCGCCGAACAGGCCGACCCCGACCCGGACTTCCCGACCGTGGCCTTCCCCAACCCGGAAGAGCCCGGCGCCATGGACCTCGCCTTCGCGAAGGCCCACGAGACGGACCCCGACCTCGTCATCGCCAACGACCCCGACGCCGACCGCTGCGCCGTGGCCGTCAAGGACGGCGCCGACTGGCGCATGCTCCGCGGCGACGAGGTCGGCGCCCTGCTCGCCGCCCACCTGGTGGAGCGCGGCGCCCGGGGCACCTTCGCCGAGTCGATCGTCTCCTCCTCCCTCCTCGGCCGCATCGCCGCGAAGGCGGGCCTTGGCTACGAGGAGACCCTCACCGGCTTCAAGTGGATCGCCCGCGTCGAGGGCCTGCGCTACGGCTACGAGGAGGCGCTCGGCTACTGCGTCGACCCGGACGGGGTACGCGACAAGGACGGCATCACCGCGGCCCTGCTGATCACCGAACTCGCCTCGCACCTGAAGGCGCGGGGCCGCACCCTCCTGGACCTCCTCGACGACCTGGCCCTCGAACACGGCCTGCACGCCACGGACCAGCTCTCGGCGCGCGTCGAGGACCTCTCGCTCATCGCCGACGCGATGCGCCGCCTGCGGGAGCAGCCGCCCACGGAACTCGCTGGCCTGCCCGTCACCCGGTCCGAGGACCTCACGCGGGGCACGGACACCCTGCCGCCCACGGACGGGCTGCGCTACACGCTCGACGGCGCCCGCGTGATCGTCCGCCCCAGCGGCACGGAACCGAAGCTGAAGTGCTACCTGGAGGTCGTGGTCCCCGTCGCCGGGCGCGCCGGCCTCCCGGCGGCACGGGCCAGGGCCACGGACCTGCTGGCGGCACTCAAGCGCGACCTGGCAGCCGCGGCCGGCATCTGACCCGCGCATGCACGCCCGTGCCCGCGGCTTCCACAGCCGCGGGCACGGGTTCCGTACCGGCGGCGATACCGGCGAGGCCCGTCGGTCGCCTGGCGATGGTTTCGTTCATGGGTGTGGGTGTCCCCGAGGTCCGTGTGGTGGGTTCCTCGCCGGTTCGTTGCCGGCGACACGAACCCCTCCGCTCGCAGCGCTCCCCGTCGCTGGTCCTGGACGCCGGACGAGGGGTGGAGCTGCCGGCACCCCGTGCCGGGAAGGGGTCGTCCCCGCTGACGGCGACAGCCGAAGGGGATCGGGGTTCGGAGGTCGAGTGGCGCCCGCACAGGTTCCCATTCCCGGGCAGAGGCGTCCGGCCACCGGCACCCGCCCCGCCGTCCGCACCGGGGCCCCTCGGCGTCAGAAGCCGGTGACCGCACCCACCCACATGGGCCCGCCACACGAACCCAAGGCCACCTACATGCACCGGGCACATATCGGTGCCGCCCGCCGGGCCCTATCGTGCACGACACGCCACCGGACGACCGCCCTCCGGTGCGCGACGAGACGAGGAGCCGCCGAGAATGACGCGTCACCCCGAGGGCCCGCGCCGCGAGGCCACGCCGCAGACCGGCCCGTACGAAGAACTGAGCGTGCCCGTCGACGGCGGCGAACTCGCCGTGCTGCGCTGGCCCGCGGCCGAGCCGGGCGCCCCGGTCGTGCTCGCGCTGCACGGCATCACCGCCAACGCGCTCTCCTGGGCCAGGGTCGCCCACCACCTCGCGGGCCGGGCCACCCTGATCGCGCCCGACCTGCGCGGCCGGGGCGGCAGCCGGTCGCTGCCCGGCCCGTACGGCATCGCCGCGCACGCCGCGGACATGGCCGCGCTCGCCGACACGTTCGAGCTGCGCGGGGCGGTGCTCGCCGGCCACTCGATGGGCGCCTTCGTCAGCGCGTTCACCGGCGTACGCCATCCCGCGAGGTTCGCCTCCCTCGTCCTCGTCGACGGCGGCCTCGGCTTCCCCACTCCGGCCCACCTCGACCCGGACGCGCTGCTCGACGCCGTCATCGGCCCGGCGATGCGCCGGCTGACCATGACCTTCCCCGACCGGCAGTCCTACCGCGACTACTGGCGGAATCATCCCGCCTTCTCCGGCTCGTGGTCGCCGTGGGTGGACGCCTACATCCAGCGCGACCTCGTCGGCGAGGAGCCCCACCTGCGCTCGTCCTGCGTCGTCGACGCCGTGCGCGTCGACGGCACGCAGGTTCTGCGCGATCCGGAGGTGCTGTCCGCGGTACGACAACTGGAGCTTCCGACCCGGCTGCTGTGGGCCGACCGGGGTCTGATGGACGAGCCGCAGGGGCTGTACGACGAGCAGCGGCTGGCCGCCGCGGACCTGGACCCCGCCCGAATCGCGACGCACCGGGTGGCCGACGTCAACCACTACACGGTGCTCATCGGCGACGAGGGCGCGCGCACGGTGGCCGGCCGTCTGCTGGACGCGGCGGGCGCGGGCGGCGGCACGCCCGGGTGAAGTGGTTGTTCCGGATCCGGGCATCCGGCCCACGCGCGGAGTTGGACGGATCGCTCGTTCACGGCACTCGGCGTGGACGCTTGCGCCTGATCTGACCGGCGACGACGTCCATACGTACAGCTACCGCCCGGAGGCCGGCCGGTGATTGTCCGGTGGTGCCGGGCCCGTGAGAAGGGGTGCGCGGGTACGGGGCGTCGCGGCACGGCGGTACGGCCAAAGGGGCGCGGGCGATGCGGGTGGACGGTGCAACGGTTGGGCTCAAGGACGAGAGGGACGAACCGGGTTGGGAGGTGGACCCGGATGACGACTGGGGTGTCGCGGTCGTCGCAACCGTGGGGCGGCAGTTGAAGCTGCGGCGGGAGGCGGCGGGGATGCGGGCCGCGGAGTTCGGCGCGGCGGTCGGGTACGGGGAGGACCTGGTCTACAAGATCGAGGGCGGGAAGCGGATTCCCCGGCCCGAGTATCTGGACAAGGCGGACGAGGTACTGAGGGCGGGCGGACTGCTCTCGGCGATGAAAGAGGACGTCAAGAGAGTCCGGTATCCGAAGAAGGTACGGGACTTGGCGAAGTTGGAGGCCCAAGCGGTCGAGATCGGGGTATACGCGTGCCACAGCATCAGCGGGCTTTTGCAGACGTCAGAGCATGCACGGACTTTGATCGAGGCAGCGCAGCCACCGTACTCCCAGGATGAGGTGGAACGTATGGTGGCTGCTCGGATGGCCCGGCGGTCTGTCTACGAACGGGACCCCGCTCCTGCGCTCAGCTTCGTGCTGGAAGTGGCACCGCTGCGGCGGCCTCTTGGAGGCACAATGGTGTGGCGACAGCAGCTCGAACGTCTGCTGGAAGTAGGCCGGATGCGCAATGTCACGCTTCAGGTGATGCCGACGCACTGCGAGGTGCACTCCGGGCTGGACGGCAAGATCGAGCTGCTGAAGTTTGCGGACGGCACGGCGGTCGGACGCTCCGACGGCGCGTTCAACGGGCGGCCCGTTTCCGACCTGAGGCAGCTGCGCATTCTGGAGCTGCGGTATGGCACCATCCGAGCGCAGGCTCTCCCGCCACGGGAGTCGCTGGCCTTCATCGAGCAACTGCTGGGAGAGACCTGATCCGCGAGGCATCTGGGGTTGTCCCCGAACTCACGTGGTTCAAGAGCAGCTACAGCGACGGCAACGACGGCGAGTCCTGCGTCGAGATCGCGATATCGCCCCGAACCGTCCACGTCCGCGACTCCAAGAACACCAGGGGCCCCCGGCTGGCCCTGTCCCCCGGGGCGTGGTCCGCTTTCGTCCCGTACGCCGGGAAGCGACCGTAGGGGCCACCCGCCCGCGACTCATCCCGCTGCCAGCAGGATCGCCAGCACCACCGCCCCCGCCACCGCCGGTCCCATCACCTCGTACGCCCAGCGGACGGTCGGCTCGCCCTGGGCGTGCTCGGCGTTCCGGCGGGTCTCGGCGAGTTCGCGCAGGTCCTCCATGATCTGGTCGGTCTGGGCGCGGGTGGGACCGGCCGCTACCGGCGGCGCAGTGCCGGTGCGGCCCCGCGCGCCGGGGCGGGCGGTCTGTGTGGTGGCCCGGGTGTGCTGCCGGGCCGCCTTCTTGCGGGCGCGCAGGGAGACGGGCACGGCCCACAGCTGGTACTTGGTGCCGGAGGTGGCGACGACCTCGTTCGAGTAGCCGGAGCGGATCGCGGCCACCGAGCCCCAGGGGAGCACGATCACCCGGAACGGGTTGCGGATGCGCAGCCGTTCCTCGTTCGCGTACACCGCCGGGCGCAGGGTGAAGGCGGTGACCAGCGGGATGACCAGGATCATCGCGGCGAGCGCCAGCCACGGGGTGCGGCCGTGTCCGAAGACCAGTGCGTCGATGCCGAGCCAGAGCACGATGGCGAGCAGCAGTCCGCCGGCCGCGAGACCGGCGGGCGACCGGTAGATGCGGTCCCGGGAGTGGGGTGCCGAGGAGTCCGGCGCGGGTGACTGGTGATCCGGGGTCGTCATGGGTTCGATTCTGCACGACCGGTTGCGGCGGGCACGACCAGCTGCCCCGGCTGTGTCCGCTCAGGGGGCCAAGGGGCGTCTGCGCTTCAAGGGAATGATCTACAGCCAGTGAACGGAGTGCGCAAACCCCTCCGCATGCCCTGACTCCACCGAATGCAGTGCCCGGAGGGCGCGCGCCGCAGGCGCCCGTTGCACACCCCGAGTCGGCTACCGCCTCGAACAATGGGACTCAATGCCGGGAAGGCGCGGTCGATCCACCATGCGGGGAGGCGGCGCCAGGGTTCACCGCGGTGCTGGGGTGGCGCAGCCGGGCGATGGTGCCGATGATGCCGACCGCGCCGGCCAGCGCGGTGGCGATGGCGAACAACTCGTGGTAGGCGTGCCTGGATTCCAGTCCGCCGCCCCACAGGGACGCGAGTGCCGCGCCGGTGAAGACAGCGGAGACGAACAGCGAGGTGACCACACCGCGGGCGTTCGGCAGCAACTGCGTCGCCCAGGTCTGAAAGGTCGAGTGGAACAGCGAGAAGGAAAAGCCCAGCAGCGCGGCAGTAGCCAGAACCGGCGCGATTCCCTGGCTGAGGGAGATGATCAGGTAGCCGACGACCATGGCCAGGCCACCGGCGATCAGCGGCAGTCGGGGCGCCAAGCGTGCTGGCATGGTGCCGAGGAGTCTGGAGCCCGCGACGGTGGCAATGCCGTAGACGCCGACGACGGTGCCGGCCACCGCCGTGGACGAGCCGCGGGATTCCAGCATGGGTGCCAGGAAAGGGAAGAAGCCCAGCATGGCTGCCCCTTCGGCAAGGGCGAACACCATCAAGGCGCGAGTCGCCGGAGAACTGCGCAGGACTTGCAGGAGGCTCGTGCGCTCGGCGGATCGCGGGGGTTCTGCGAGATCGCGCAGCTGGATGGAGAGCACAGCGGCCGGTACGGCTACCAGAAGCAGCGGCGCCCGCCAGCCAACCCACTGGGCGAGCAGGCCGGAGGCGGCCATGGCCGCCGCAGCGGCAAGGGCCGCGGCGGCGAGGACGCGGGCGACCGCTCGCTGCCGGAATCGGAAGTCGACGGTATCTCCGAGGTAGACGAGCGTGGTGGGCAGCAGTGCTCCGGAGGCCGCGCCGGCCACTGCCCGAGTTGCGATCAGGCTGACTGAGCCCGGTGCGAGTGCCGCGGCCAGATCGCTGACTGCCAGAGTGGCCAGCGCCCAGCGCAGCACTCGCACCCGGCCGCGCCGGTCGGAGAGGATGCCGATGATCGGCTGGGCTGCTCCGTAGAGCAGGAAGTAGATGCTGACCGCGGTGGCGACGTCGGACAGTGCGGCCCGCAGACCGGTGGCGGCGGCAGCCACCAGCGGGATGAAGCCGAAACGGTCGGCATAGCTGATCATCGCCGCGGCGGTCAGTGCGGCGGGAGCCGCAGTCGGAGCGGCCTGGCCGCCGGAGGCGGAGGCGGACTTGTCTGGATGTGTAGTAGCCACACTGCCGACGGTAGGAAGGCCGCATGGATAAGTCTAAGATTCCTTTGGACTAGGTGCGAGATGGAATGCTTATGGAACTACGCCAGCTTTCCTACTTCGTCGCAGTCGCGGAGGAACTCAGCTTCACACGGGCAGCCGAGCGTGTCATGGTCGCCCAGCCGGCCATCAGCCAGCAGATCCGCAGACTCGAACACGAAGTCGGGGAACCTCTTTTCGATCGCCTCAAGCGAGGAGTCCGCCTCACCGACGCGGGGCAGGCGCTGCTGCCGCATGCGCGTGCCGCGCTGGCTTCGGCCGAGCAGGGGCGAGATGCGGTCGCCGCGCTGAGCGGGCTGCTGGCCGGTCGCCTCGTCCTGGGCACCGTGCAGCACCCTCCGGCCGGCCTGGCGGAACTGCTCGGCCGCTTCCGCCAGGCGCACCCCGGGGTGGAGATCAAGGTCCGCGAGGGACACAGCGATACGCTGCTGAGCGCTGTGGCGGAGGGCCGGCTGGACGCGGCGTTCGTCGGGCTCGGTCCCCACCAGCGCGTGCCGAGCGGGCTGCGCAGCGCGGTCGTAGCATCCGAACCGGTGGTCGTGGCGGTCCGTCCTGATCACCCGCTCGCCCAGGAGGCATCGGTTCCTCTCACCCGGCTGCGCGACCTGGAGATAGCCACGCTGCCCGAGGGCAGCGGGCTGCGCACCACCGTGGAGTCCGCAACGCAGGCGGCAGGCTTCACCCCTCGCGTCATCATCGAGTGCAGCAAGCTAGGGCTGCTCGTCGACCTGGCGGCGAACGGGGTGTCTCTCGCGCTCCTTCCGCAGTCCGCGATCGAGTCGGCCGCCGATTTGGCGGTCGTACACGTCCGCGACCCCTCGCTGCACCACCGCTTGGTGCTCGCCTGGCGCGAGTCCGGACAGTCGGCCGCCGGCCGCGCCTTCCTCACCGCGGCCCGCGACCATTTCACGGCGCCGTCGGCGGACGAGACAGGGCCGCAGGCCGGCAGCGGCCCGCCTCGGTAGGGCTCACTCGCCGATAGGGGCAGGTTGCTCGTCGGCGCGTTCGGGAGGGCCGCCGGCCCATGCCGCCAGCGAGTCCATTGCCGCGGTGAGGGCTCGGACCTGGCCGGGACCGAGCCGGGCGGATACCGAGCGTCTCATCCGCACCGCGGCCTTGACCAGATCCTGTACCACCGTGGCGCCGTCGCCGGTGAGTTCAAGGTGCCATACGCGGCGATCCCCGGTTCCTCGATAGCGCCGCAGCAGACCGCGCTCGAGGAGTTGGGCAACCATGCGCTTGACGTTCATCGCGTCCGTGCCGAGCCGCTCGGCGACCTTCTGCTGGCTGATCCCAGGCTCTGCTCCGACGAGGAACAGCACCTCGCTTTGCGCAGCGGTGACCGCAAGGTTCGCGATCTCCTCTTCCCAGCGGCGCCGCAACGTGCGATGCACGCGCGCCATGCGGAACTGCAGATCGGACCGGGCCTCCAGCAGGCTGCCCGGCCCGATCCGAGTGGTGTCGGAAGTCGCCATCCGGAAAGCTTAACCGGCCTGGCTGACCACGCTGCGCCGCTGCACCAGCAGGTAGACGGCGACCAGGCAGATACCCAGCACTGCAACGCGGGACATGAATGCGCTGCCCAGGCCGCCGTAGGTCACTGCGCCGGTTGTGTGCCCGCCGACGGCCAGCATCGACATCGGCAGCGCGCCACCCAGGATGGAGCCCACCTGCCGCACGGTGTTGAACACACCAGATGCGACTCCGGCATCCCGGTCGGCGAATTCCGAGACAGCCCCGACAGCAGTGGCAACCTGGCCGATCGCGGTCACCACGCCCAGCACCAGGCCGACCAGCACAACGATGGCATCAGAGGTGTGCGGTCCGAAGAAGACCATCGCCACCGCGCCTGCGAAGGTCACCGCCAATGCGAGCCCCATCATGGGCACCGGCCCGCGGCGGCCGACCGCCTTGCCGGCAAACGGATACATCAGCAAGGCACCCACCGGCCAGGCCGCAACCAGCAGACTTGCCTGCAGGACCCCCATGCCGCGAGCGTTTTCCAGGTAAAGCGGCAGCAGCATAAACCCCGAGATAATGCCGAACCAGATCCCGGCACCGGCCAGGGCGGAAGCCAGGAACGACCGGTTGGCAAACACCTTCAGCGACAGCAGCGGATGCGGCGTGCGCCGCTCGTGGACCGCGAAGGCGGCACCGCAGACGACGGCCAGCAGCCAGGCGAGCCAGACCGCAGGAGACATCCAGCCCCACACCGGCGCCTGCAGAAGCGCCACGCTCAACCCGAGCAGGGACAGCGCGGCCAACGCGATACCACCAGGGTCGAAGGACCGACGCTCCCCTCCGGCGGGCAGGACCAGGCGCAGCCCACCGACGGCCACCAGGACGGCAAGCGGTACCTGAGCGGCGAACATCAACCGCCAGCCGCCGGCGGCGGTGAGAGCCGCACCGGCCAAGGGCCCGACCGCGCCGCCGAAGGCGGGTCCGCTGAGGTACCACGCCAGGGCTCGATCCCGTGCGCGCCCGGGTGGGAACGACGCGCTCACCACGGCCATGGACATGGTCGCCAAGGCGCTCGCCCCGAGTCCCTGCAGAGCACGCATGACCAGCAGCACGGGAAGCGTGGAAGCCAGCGCCGCTCCCAGCGAGGCGAGCGCGAAGACGCCGGCTCCCGCTGCGAGCAGCCGGGCCCGGTCGGTGATGTCGCCCAGTCGGCCGACCGCCGGAATGGCGACCACCAAGGGGAGGAGGTAGGCGTTGGTCACCCATCCCAGCCCGGCAGGCGGTAGATGGAATGCCTGCCCGAGCCGCGGCAGCGCAAGGTTGACGATGCTGGTATCGAGCATGGGCAAGAACGCCGCGAGCCAGCACACCAGCAGCACCAGCACGGCACGTGGTGTGCGGTGCCGCCGATCGGACGGAGGCGAGGCAGAAGCGGTCGCCGGAGAAAAATTACTAGACATGTCTATCAGTTTAATAGACATGTCTAGCTCCTTGCCTGGGCCCCGTACGACCAGGACAGGCCGGCGCAGCCCCGCACCCGCCTCAGACGCAAGGCCGACCCGCCGCCGATGTCCGCAGCCGCTCCCGTCACACCTCCACCGAAAGAGGGGGCCGCGCAGACAGGCGCGGCGGAGAGCCCGACGAAGCAGCTCGGCACGGGTGGAGTCTCGGCCCCTCCGAGATGCGTGAGCGCTCGCGCACGATCACCGCCGGGGTTTTCCGCAGGTAGAACGCGGGCGCTGGTGACACATGGGCCGCGGGTGCGCCACACCCGTCCCGTCCCGCCCCGTCCTGCCCCGTCCCATCCCGGGGCTGTACAGCTGCTACGCGCGTAGATATGCTCGGCTGGTGACCATGCCCACCACTGCCGCACAGGCCCCACACGCTCTCGCCGACGTCACCGCGTCCGACAGCACGCTGCGCCGCTTCCTGCACGGGCTGCCCGGCGTCGACGCGGTCGGCCTGGAGGCGCGCGCCGCCTCCCTCGGTACCCGTTCCATCAAGACCACCGCGAAGGCGTACGCCCTCGACCTCGCCATCTCGATGGTCGACCTGACGACGCTGGAAGGCGCGGACACCCCGGGCAAGGTCCGGGCGCTCGGCGCCAAGGCGGTGCACCCCGACCCGACGGACCGTTCGGCGCCCGCGACCGCCGCCCTCTGCGTCTACCCCGACATGGTGGCCGTCGCGAAGGAGGCCGTCGCCGGCTCCGGCGTCAAGGTCGCGTCCGTCGCCACGGCCTTCCCGGCGGGCCGCGCCGCACTGGAGGTGAAGCTGGCCGACGTGCGCGAGGCCGTCTCCGCGGGCGCCGACGAGATCGACATGGTCATCGATCGCGGGGCGTTCCTCGCGGGCCGGTACCTGAAGGTGTACGAGGAGATCGTCGCCGTGAGGGAGACCTGCGGGAACGCCCGTCTGAAGGTCATCTTCGAGACCGGTGAGCTGTCGACGTACGACAACATCCGCCGCGCCAGCTGGCTCGGCATGCTCGCGGGCGCGGACTTCATCAAGACCTCGACCGGAAAGGTCGCCGTCAACGCGACCCCGGCCAACACCCTCCTCATGCTGGAGGCGGTGCGCGACTTCCGGGCGCAGACCGGCGTCCAGGTCGGCGTGAAGCCGGCCGGCGGCATCCGCACCTCCAAGGACGCGATCAAGTTCCTGGTCCTGGTGAACGAGACCGTGGGCGAGGACTGGCTGGACAACCACTGGTTCCGCTTCGGCGCCTCCTCGCTCCTGAACGACCTGCTGATGCAGCGTCAGAAGCTGGCCACCGGCCGCTACTCCGGCCCCGACTATGTGACGGTGGACTGATCCCCCATGGCATCCGCATCCGCATTCGAGTACGCACCCGCGCCCGAGTCCCGCTCGGTCGTCGACATCGCGCCGTCGTACGGCCTGTTCATCGACGGCGAGTTCGCCGAGGCGGCCGACGGCCGGGTCTTCAAGTCGATCAGCCCGTCCACCGAGGAGGTCCTCTCCGAGGTCGCCCGGGCGGGAGAAGCGGACGTCGACCGGGCGGTGAAGGCCGCCCGCAGGGCCTTCCGGACGTGGTCGGCGCTGCCCGGCGCCGAGCGCGCCAAGTACCTGTTCCGCATCGCCCGCATCATCCAGGAGCGCAGCCGCGAACTGGCCGTCCTGGAGACGCTGGACAACGGCAAGCCCATCAGGGAGACCCGCGACACGGACCTCCCGCTGGTCGCCGCGCACTTCTTCTACTACGCGGGCTGGGCCGACAAGCTCGACCACGCCGGGTTCGGTCCGGACCCCCGGCCGCTCGGCGTGGCGGGCCAGGTCATCCCGTGGAACTTCCCGCTGCTGATGCTGGCGTGGAAGGTCGCCCCGGCGCTGGCGACCGGCAACACGGTCGTGCTGAAGCCCGCGGAGACCACCCCCCTCTCGGCGTTGTTCTTCGCGGACATCTGCCGCCAGGCGGGCCTGCCCAAGGGCGTCGTCAACGTCCTTCCCGGGTACGGCGACACCGGCGCCGCGGTGGTCGCGCACCCCGATGTGGACAAGGTCGCGTTCACCGGCTCCACGGCCGTCGGCAAGGAGATCGCGCGCACGGTCGCGGGCACGAAGAAGCGGCTCACCCTCGAACTGGGCGGCAAGGGCGCCAACATCGTCTTCGACGACGCACCCGTGGACCAGGCCGTCGAGGGCATCGTGAACGGCATCTTCTTCAACCAGGGCCAGGTCTGCTGCGCGGGCTCCCGGCTCCTGGTCCAGGAGTCGGTCCAGGACGAGGTCCTGCAGTCCCTGAAGCGGAGGCTGACGACTCTCCGCCTGGGCGACCCCCTCGACAAGAACACCGACATCGGCGCGATCAACTCCGCCGAACAGCTCGCCCGGATCACCGCGCTCGCCCAGCAGGGCGAGGCGGAGGGGGCGGAGCGCTGGTCCCCTGCCTGCGAACTCCCGGGGTCCGGCTACTGGTTCGCGCCGACGCTCTTCACCAACGTCGCCCAGGCGCACACCATCGCCCGCGACGAGATCTTCGGCCCGGTGCTGTCCGTGCTGACGTTCCGCACCCCGGAGGAGGCCGTGGCCAAGGCCAACAACACCCCCTACGGCCTGTCCGCCGGCATCTGGACGGAGAAGGGTTCCCGGATCCTGGCCGTCGCGAGCAGACTGCGCGCCGGCGTCGTCTGGTCCAACACGTTCAACAAGTTCGACCCGGCCTCGCCGTTCGGCGGCTACAAGGAGTCGGGCTTCGGCCGCGAGGGCGGCCGCCACGGTCTGGAGGCATACCTCGATGTCCGGTAAAAGCGACACCACCGAAAAGACCGTGAAGAGCGTGAAGAGCGGGAAGGCCGAGAAGAGCACGAAGGCCGAGAAGGGTGCGAAGGACGTGACCAGCGAGCCGCGGCTCGCCGTCTTCAAGACCTACAAGCTGTACGTGGGCGGGAAGTTCCCGCGGTCCGAGAGCGGCCGGGTGTACGAGGTGACCACAGCGACATCGGATGCCGGCGCGGCGGGCAAGGGCAACTGGCTGGCGAACGCGCCCCTCGCCTCCCGCAAGGACGCCCGTGACGCGGTGGTCGCCGCGCGCAAGGCGTTCGGCGGCTGGTCGGGCGCGACGGCCTACAACCGCGGCCAGATCCTCTACCGCGTCGCGGAGATGCTGGAGGGCCGCAAGGAGCAGTTCGTCCGCGAGGTCGCCGACGCCGAGGGCCTGTCCAGGGCCGAGGCGGCCCTCCGGGTGGAGGCGGCGATCGACCGCTGGGTCTGGTACGCGGGCTGGACCGACAAGATCGCCCAGGTGGTGGGCGGCGGAAACCCGGTCGCGGGCCCCTATTTCAACCTCTCCACCCCTGAGCCGATGGGCGTGGTCGCGGTCGTCGCCCCCCAGGAGTCGTCCTTCCTGGGCCTGGTCTCGGTGGTCGCGCCGGTGATCGCGACCGGCAACACGGCCGTCGTGATCGCGAGCGAGCGGTCCCCGCTGCCGGCCCTCTCCCTCGGCGAGGTCCTGGCCACCTCCGACGTGCCGGGCGGCGTCGTCAACGTCCTCTCGGGCCGCACGGCGGAGGTCGCGGCACCGCTGGCCGCCCATCAGGACGTCAACGCGATCGATCTGGCCGGCGCCGACGACGTCCTAGCCAGGGAACTGGAGATCGCGGCGGCGGACAACCTGAAGCGCGTTCTTCGTCCACAGCCTGTGGATTATTTTTCGACGCCGGGCACCGAGCGGCTGACGGCCTTCCTGGAGACGAAGACGGTCTGGCACCCCACGGGGTCACTGGGCGCGTCCGGTTCCTCGTACTGAGGCCGCCCGGCACAGGAGGGCCGTGCTTCCCCGGGCCGGGGAA
>NZ_JBHUDX010000085.1:63632-86399 GCF_042678285.1 Streptomyces caeni | reverse complement strand
GCCACCGGCCGAAGCCGGTCGACGGCCGAAGTGGGTCACCGACCGGACGGATCACCGACCGGACGGATCACCGACGGCCGGAAGGTCAGCGCAGCGCTCCGAGCGCCTGGCCGACCACCGGCACGCCGCCGAGCGACCGCGCCTGCGCCACCGGCCGGGTCAGCGCCTGCGACGACAGCGGCCTGAAGTCGGCCAGCCGGGTGGCGACCCCGTTGTCGAGCGGATCCGTGCCCGTGCCCGCCAGCGGGTTGGGCTTGAGATCCGCGAGCGGCCCGGTGACGTATCCCAGGCTCCCCCTCAGCACCTGCAGCCCCTCGTGCGGGTCGACCGTGCCGAGCGAGACGGGGCGGGTGCGCATCGCGTCGACGACCGGCGCACTGTCCACGGGCGTCGCGGATGCCGCGGCCGCGCCCGTGCCCAGTGCGGCACCCGCGGTCACGAGGACGACGAGGGCGCGCGGGGCGGTGGTGGTGCGGGGGGAGGCGTGTCGTGCCATGGCTGCTGCCACCTTCTTGCTGCGAAGCGTCATCATGTCGACACGAAGGGTAGTTGACCTGTGATGTGGGTTCCAAGGCCGACCCGCGGGCTCGGCACGGGGCGCGCAATGCGTCAGACTGGTCTCTCGTGAATCTCCGTCCCCCGGCCTCCGCCCGCGTCGTGCTGCTGTGCGGCCCCTCAGGCTCCGGCAAGTCCCTCGTCGCCGCCCGCTCCGGCCTGCCCGTGCTGCGGCTCGACGACTTCTACAAGGAGGGCGACGACCCGACCCTGCCGCTGGTGGAGGGGAGTTCGGACATCGACTGGGACCATCCGCGGTCGTGGGACGCGGACGTCGCCGTCGCGGCCATCTCCGCCCTGTGCGCCACCGGCCGTACGACGGTGCCCGTGTACGACATCGCGCTCAGCTCACGAACGGGCGAGGAGACGCTGCGCATCGGCCGGACGCCGGTGTTCGTCGCGGAGGGCATCTTCGCCGCCGAGATCGTGGGGCGCTGCCGTGAACTCGGCGTCCTCGCCGACGCGTTGTGCCTCAGCCGCGGGCCGCTCACCACGTTCCGCCGGCGCTTCGTGCGCGACCTCCGGGAAAGCCGCAAGTCGGTCCCGTTCCTGCTGCGCCGCGGCTGGCGGCTGATGCGCGCGGAGCGGTCGATCGTCGCCCGGCAGACGGCCCTGGGCGCGTACGCCTGCGACCGGGAGGAGGCGCTGGGCCGGCTGGCCGCGGCGGCCGCGGGCCGGCACGCCTCGGTGAGGACGGCGGCGTAGAGCCACGAGAAGCGGGACTGGACGCCCCCCGGCCTTCCAGTCCCGCTCTCTTGTGCTCCCCGTTGTCCCCCGAGTCCCCCCGACCCCGTTGTCCCCCGTATCCCCCTGTACCGCTCCCCCGTTGTCCCCCGTACTTCCCCCTGGCCCCCCGTCCCCCCGATCCCTCAGGCGACAAGCTCCCCGAAGGACTCCTCCTCGTCACGGCCGAAGCTGAGGACCTCGTCCTCGCGCAGCCGACGGAGGGACCGCCAGATGCTGGACTTCACCGTGCCGACACTGATACCGAGGATCTCCGCGATCTCCGGGTCCGTACGACCCTCGTAGTAGCGCAGGACCAGCATGGTGCGCTGGAGTTCGGGCAGCCGGGCGAGCGCCTGCCACAGGACGGCGCGCAGTTCGGTGCCGCGCATCGCGTCCGTGTCGCCGGCGGTCTCCGGCAGTTCCTCGGTCGGGTACTCGTTCAGCTTGCGGCGGCGCCACGCGCTGATGTGCAGGTTGGTCATCGTCCGCCGCAGGTATCCCCCCACGGCGGCCTTGTCGCTGATCCGGTCCCAGGCCCGGTAGGTCGAGAACAGCGCGCTCTGCAGCAGGTCCTCGGCCTCGAACCGGTCGCCGGTCAGGTGGTAGGCGGTTGCGTACAGGGAGGCGCGGCGCTCCTCGACGTAGGCGGTGAACTCCGCCTCCGCCACCGAACGGCGCTCCCCCGATCCCTCCCCGTACGCGGCTCCCCCGTGAGCTTCCCCCGCCGTGCCGCCCCCCGTGTTCGCGTCAACCACCGTCATGTACACGGTGTGCTGACGCCCGGTGCCGCGAGCGCACCCCCGCCCGCTCACGGCACCGGACTTCTCTGTGTTCCGGGTGACGTCGTGCAGGCGCGTGACAACTGCGCTCGTGCTGGTGCTGTGCAGCGTGTTCATCTCGCGCCCCCCGTCGTGGAGTCCCGGTCGTCGTGCCGTGCCGTGCCGTGCCGTGCGGTCGTACCGTGTTCTGTGTGGCTCCGCTCGGCCCTGCTTGTGCGGAAAAGCTTGCCGGGGTGACTTCATGACCGTGTCCGCCGACTGTCACAGACCTGTCACAGGGGTCCCGCACGCCGGCACGACGGACCCATGACGGAGCAGAGTCGTACGGCTACGCAGACACACGGACGGCGGCCGTCGGCGTGGGCGAGAATGTGAGGGAGCGCTCCAACAGTCGAAAGACGACCCTGACATGGGCCAGAATGTCCCCCGTGCCTTCCCTGTTGCTGATCGAGGACGACGACGCCATCCGAACGGCCCTGGAGCTCTCACTGACGCGCCAGGGACACCGTGTGGCCACGGCCGCCACCGGTGAGGACGGTCTCAAGCTGCTGCGCGAGCAACGGCCGGATCTGATCGTGCTGGACGTGATGCTGCCCGGCATCGACGGGTTCGAGGTGTGCCGTCGCATCCGGCGCACCGACCAGTTGCCGATCATCCTGCTCACGGCGCGCAGCGACGACATCGACGTCGTGGTGGGGCTGGAGTCCGGCGCCGACGACTACGTGGTCAAGCCCGTGCAGGGGCGGGTGCTCGACGCCCGGATCCGGGCTGTGCTGCGGCGCGGCGAGCGTGAGGCCAGCGACTCGGCGACGTACGGCAGCCTGGTCATCGACCGGGCGGCGATGACGGTCACCAAGAACGGCGAGGATCTGCAGCTCACCCCGACCGAGCTGCGGTTGCTGCTGGAGCTGAGCCGGCGGCCCGGACAGGCGCTGTCCCGGCAGCAGTTGCTGCGGCTGGTGTGGGAGCACGACTACCTCGGCGACTCGCGGCTCGTCGACGCGTGCGTGCAGCGGTTGCGCGCCAAGGTCGAGGACGTGCCCTCGTCCCCCACGCTGATCCGCACGGTCCGTGGGGTCGGATACCGACTGGACGCTCCTCAGTGACCGATTCCCCAGGGGGACTCCGCGGCTGGGCCGCGGCACGCAGAACCGTACTGTCACGTCTCCGCTTCACAAGTCTGCGTCTGCGCCTGGTCGTGGTGTTCGGGCTCGTCGCCCTGACCGCCGCCGTGTCGGCGTCCGGCATCGCGTACTGGCTCAACCGCGAGGCCGTGCTCACCCGCACCCAGGACGCGGTGCTGCGCGACTTCCAGCAGGAGATGCAGAACCGGGCCAGTTCCCTGCCGATGCATCCCACGCAGGACGAACTGCAGTACACCGCTGGGCAGATGGCGAACAGCAGCCAGCGCTTCAGCGTGCTGCTGGTCGCGCAGGACGAACGCGGCCGGACCGTCGTCGGCAACTCCGACCTGGACACCTTCACACTGGAGGACGTGCCGAAGTCCCTGCAGCGGGCGGTGAACAGGCAGCAGCCGGTGTCGTCGGCCAACGAGTACCCCTACCACCTGTACTGGCAGCGGATCGTCGACGGCGACAAGCCGTACCTGGTGGGCGGGGCGAAGGTGATCGGCAGCGGACCGACGGGCTACATGCTCAAGTCGCTGGAGCCTGAGGCCAAGGACCTCAACTCGCTGGCGTGGTCGCTCGGCATCGCCACCGGACTGGCGCTGATCGGCTCGGCGCTGCTCGCGCAGGCCGCCGCGACGACCGTGCTCAAGCCGGTGCACCGCCTCGGCATCGCGGCCCGGCGCCTGGGCGAGGGCAAGCTGGACACCCGGCTGCGGGTGTCCGGCACGGACGAACTGGCCGAGCTGTCCAGGACGTTCAACCGCGCCGCCGAGTCCCTGGAGAAGACGGTCGCGGACATGAGCGCCCGCGAGGAGGCGTCCCGCCGCTTCGTCGCCGACATGTCCCACGAGCTGCGTACGCCCCTCACGGCCATCACGGCCGTCACGGAGGTGCTGGAGGAGGAGCTGGACGCGGAGTCGGGCGGCATCGACCCGATGATCGAACCCGCCGTCCGGCTCGTGGTCAGCGAGACCCGGCGGCTGAACAACCTGGTCGAGAACCTGATGGAGGTCACCCGCTTCGACGCGGGCACGGCCCGGCTGGTCCTGGACGACGTCGACATCGCCGACCAGATCACCGCGTGCATCGACGCCCGCGCCTGGCTGGACGCCGTCGAGCTGGACGCCGAGCGCGGCATCATGGCCCACCTGGACCCGCGCCGCCTCGATGTGATCCTCGCCAATCTGATCGGCAACGCGCTCAAGCACGGCGGTTCGCCGGTACGGGTCTCCGTGCGCGAGGAGGGCGAGGAGCTGGTGATCAAGGTGCGCGACCACGGTCCCGGCATCCCCGAGGACGTCCTGCCGCACGTCTTCGACCGCTTCTACAAGGCGAGCGCCTCGCGCCCGCGCTCCGACGGCAGCGGCCTCGGCCTGTCCATCGCGGTGGAGAACGCCCACATCCACGGCGGCGGGATCACAGCCGCCAACGCCCCGGAAGGGGGCGCGGTGTTCACGCTGCGGCTGCCTCGTGACGCCTCGCCGCTGATCGAGGACGAGACGCGGAACGGGGACAGCAAGGGGAACGGGGGCAGGAGCGGTAACGCCACCCGGAGCGGGAAGACGGACGGGGACGGGAACACCGGCGGGGACGGGAACACGGACCGGAACGGCGCCGAGGAGAACGCCCGATGAGCATACGAGGCGGACGTCCCTGGCTCGCCCTTCCGCTGCTGGCCGCGCTGCTGGCCGGCTGCGGCATCCGTCCCACCCAGGTGCCGACGGACTTCGGCCCTGCTCCGTCCCGGGTGCCCTGCACCCTGTCCGGCGCCGACCTGTCCACGCGGGTGGGCCGCGGCATCCCCGTCCAGGTCTTCCTCCTGTGCGCCTCGCAGCTGGTGCCGGTGGACCGTTCCGTGCGCATCCCGGACGGCACCGCCGAGGTCGAGCGCCGGGTGCTGGTGGCGCAGGGGCTGCTGAACGAGCTCGCCGCGAAACCCTCGGCCGCCGAGAAGCAGGCGGGTTACACCACGGCCGTGGCCGGTGGTCTGAAGGTGACCGGCCCGCGCGACGGCGACCCTGAGGGCACGTTCCGGCTCGGCGCCCGCCCTCAGGACCTCACCCCGTACGCCCTGGCGCAGATCGTCTGCACCTTCGCGGACTCGGAGGCGACCGCCGACGACGACGGAAGCGTCGTGCTCGGCGGCCCGGGCGGGCGATCGGTGCGCCGCTACGAGTGCACGACCGCGGTGCGTTCCCGCCCGGGCTCCGAGGCGCCGCCGTCCAGCGAGGTGCTGGGGGCCTGAACCGGCGCGGGAGCGCCGTCCGCGGCGGCACGTGCGCCCTGCGCGCCGCCGCGCCCCTCATACTCCCGGGCGTATGGCGGAACCGATCCCACCGGGACCCGCGTCTTGGGGGGCGTGCAGCGTCAAGGCTCAAACGGCGGCAGCGCCGCGAACCGCGTCCGTGTGGCAGGGGGTGTCCTCCTCGTCGCACATCTGGCACTCGTCGCCTGGATCGCGCTGCGCCCGCTGGACGTGCCCTGGGTGAGTCCCGCCAACCTGCGTCCGTTCGCCGGCATCAGAGCCGATCTCGCGCTGGGCTGGCCCGAGGCCGCCCGCCGCATCGGGAACGGGCTGGCGCTGCTCGCGCCGCTCGGGGTGCTGCTGCCCATGGCGGGCGGCCGACTCGTCGTCTCGCCGCTCGCCTCGCTGGCCCGTACGGTCGCCGCGGGCGCCCTGATCTCCCTGGGCATCGAACTGCTGCAGACCGGTGTGCCCGGCCAGGTGGCGGACATCGACGCGATCCTGCTGAACACGGCGGGGGTGGCACTGGCCCATCTCCTGGTGGTGCCCGCGGCCCGGGTCCGGCTCCGCCGCCGGGCGGAGTCCCGGCACCGGGCCGCCCTCCCCCGGGAGGAGCCGGCTCAGGGGCGGACCCCGACGATTCCCAGGGTCGGGGTAGCCCCGTAGAGCGACGCTTCGTCCGCTTCATCCGGGTAGCGTGGAACACGCCGGAACACCGGGGCGCCGGAACACCGGAACACCGGGGCGCCGGAACGCCGGAACACCGGGGCGCCGGAACGCCGGAATGTCGGCGGCACCGGGCACCGGCATCGAGACCGGCCGGACGACCGGCAGCCGCCGGGAGCCAACCCCCTTCCACGGTTCGCGAAGGAGCCACCATGACCGCCCTTGCCCGCCCCACCCATGGACGGATGATCGGCGGAGTGTGCGCAGCGCTGGCACGGCGCTTCGGCACCTCCGCGACCACGATGCGTGTCATCTTCCTGCTGTCGTGCCTGCTCCCGGGCCCGCAGTTCCTGCTCTACATAGCGCTGTGGATCCTGCTGCCCTCCGAGGAGAAGGCGGCGGACCGCACCGCCTGGTGACGGCCGGCGCCGCGGCGGCGGCACGCACGGACACGTCGATGGGCGCCCCGGCCCGGGGCGCCCATCGACGTGTGCCGGGGCCTCAGCCCAGCGGGAGTCCGTTGACCGGCGCGCCGTGCGTGGGCAGTCCGTGGACCGGCAGCCCGCCGAGGAGCCCGGCGACGGGGGCGGCCGGACCGTCGGCGACGGCCTGCCGGGCGACGGGCCGGGCCGCGGCCACGGTCGCGCCGAGCGCGTTCTGCCCCTGGCCGAGCGCCTCACCCGCGCCCGGCAGGGTCCTGGCGACGTCGCCGACCGGCAGCGCCTGGGTGACGGTGTCCAGGCCGACGGTGTCCGTCGTGGCCGGGGCGGCGCTCGCGACGCCCGCGCCCGCGGCGGCGAAGGCGGCACCTAGGGCGGCGACACCGAGGGTCTTGGCAGCAGACTGCTTCATGGTGAATGCGTCCTTGGATCCGATGACGGGGATGTGAGCGGTCCAAAACCGTAAACACGCGGAAGCGCGCGCCGCAAACATCGGGATACGGCCGGTTTCCCGCTCACCGGCCGCCCGGAAAACGGCCCCGTCAACCGTCGGATGCCAGGGAACCCCTGGTGGAGGCGGTCTGCTGGAACAGCCATTCGGACTTCAGTTCCGCATAACCGGGCTTGATGACGTCGTTGATCATCGCCAGCCGTTCATCGAAAGGAATGAATGCTGACTTCATAGCATTGACGGAGAACCATTGGAGATCATCGAGCGTGTAACCGAAAGCCTCGACCAGGTGGTCGAATTCCCGGCTCATGCTCGTCCCCGACATCAGGCGGTTGTCCGTGTTCACCGTGGCACGGAAATGCAGCCGGCGCAGCAGCCCGATCGGGTGGTCGGCGTACGAGTCCGCCGCGCCGGTCTGCAGATTGGAGCTGGGGCACAGCTCCAGGGGGATGCGCTTGTCGCGCACGTAGGACGCGAGACGCCCGAGCTCGACCGTGCCGTCGTCGAGGACCTGGATGTCGTCGATGATGCGCACCCCGTGCCCGAGCCGGTCGGCCCCGCACCACTGCAGGGCCTGCCAGATGGACGGCAGCCCGAACGCCTCACCGGCGTGGATGGTGAAGTGGTTGTTCTCGCGCTTGAGGTACTCGAAGGCGTCCAGGTGCCGGGTGGGCGGGTAGCCGGCCTCGGCGCCGGCGATGTCGAAGCCCACCACGCCCAAGTCACGGTACCTGTTGGCCAGTTCCGCGATCTCCAGGGCGCGGGCCGCGTGCCGCATGGCGGTGAGCAGCGCCCCGACGCGGATGCGGCGGCCGCCTCGGCGGGCGCGCAACTCGCCCTCGCGGAAGCCCTCGTTGACGGCCTCGACCACCTCTTCGAGGCTGAGCCCGCCCGCGAGGTGCTGCTCGGGGGCGTAACGCACCTCGGCGTAGACCACCCCGTCCTCGGCGAGGTCCTCGGCGCACTCGGCGGCCACGCGCACGAGCGCCTCGCGGGTCTGCATCACGCCGACGGTGTGGGAGAAGGTCTCCAAATACCGCTCCAGCGAACCGGAGTCGGCGGCCTCGCGGAACCAGACTCCGAGCTTGTCCGGGTCGGTCTCCGGGAGGGGCGGAACGGGGGTGCCTCCCGCGCCGCCGAGGCGGCGGGGGGCGGTCTCGTGGGCGAGTTCCACGATCGTGCCCGGGCGCAGGCCCCCGTCCAGGTGGTCGTGCAGCAGGACCTTGGGCGCCCGGCGGATCTGATCCCAGCTCGGGGTGATCTGGTGCTGGTTCTTCATTTCCGCACCATAGCCCCTACGCGCGTAGAGTCGGGGAGGCGGCGAGACGTCGATATCCAACGGTGACCCACAGGGCGGGTTTCGTCCATCGCCGTGTCTGACACTGTTCTTTCATGGCACACCAAGCTACGCCGGTTCGCAGGGCCCGGCTCGGGAGGCCGCTCGGCCCGGAACCGATGGCGGTGAGCGGCGCGGTGCTGCTGCTCCCTGGCGGCGACGAGACCTCCGCCCGCAGACCGTCCCCCCTGCTGGCGGCGGCCTCCGTCCGCGCGCTCGGCCGCCGGCTGGCGCGCGCGGGCCGCGGTGAGGGTCTGGTCGCACACGTGGTGCACTACCGCTACCGAGGCTGGAACGGCAGCGAGGCGCATCTGGCGCAGGACGCCGCGTGGGCCGCCGACGAGGTCGTACGACGCTACGGAGACGTGCCGGTCTGCCTCGCCGGCGTGGGCATGGGCGGGCGGGCGGCGCTGCACGCGGGCGGGCACACCGCCGTCGCCGCCGTGCTCGCGCTGGCCCCCTGGCTGCCCGAGGAGGACATGGCGGCGGCACCCGAACCGGTGAAGCAGCTCACCGGCCGGCGGGTGCTGATCGTGCACGGCACGCACGACGAACGGACGGACCCGGAGCTGTCGTTCCGGCTCGCGCAGCGGGCGAAGAAGGCCAACCGCGATGTCTGCCGCTTCGAAGTGCACGCCGACGGCCACGGGTTGCACCAGTACCGCTCCGAAGTGCTCGCTCTGGCCGCGGACTTCGTGATGGGCACGCTGCTCGGCCGGTCCTTCTCCCGCCCCCTCCAGGACGCCCTGGCGGCACCGCCGCCGCTGGGACTGCGGAT
This sequence comes from Streptomyces caeni, assembly GCF_042678285.1. Classification (NCBI taxonomy): domain Bacteria; kingdom Bacillati; phylum Actinomycetota; class Actinomycetes; order Kitasatosporales; family Streptomycetaceae; genus Streptomyces; species Streptomyces caeni. Next base: position 77,293 of record NZ_JBHUDX010000085.1, on the reverse strand, counting down.
GCCGCTGGCGGCGGGGTTCGGGCGGTCCCTGCGAAGGTGAGACGCACCGGGGAGCGCCGGCGGCCGGGGGGCCGGGGGTTCGGCCGGGCCACGGCAGGCGGGAACACGGCTGCGCCGAGCCCTCCCCGCTCCGCGTCATCCGCAGACTCCTCCCCCTCGGGCCCACCGTCGAGGACCCGCCGGCCTCGCCCGCCGCCTGCCCCTCCTCGCCGGGGATCCGGTGCCGACCCGCGGCTATGCACCGGAGGCCGTAGGGATGACGGTGGTGGGGCAACGCATCGCCGCGCTCGACCACACGGCCGTCGTCTCCCGGGCTGGGCTGCGGCAACGCGGCCCGCGGCCGGGGAGGTTCGGCGGGCCGGCCGGCGGCGGCAGCCGGCCGGCCGGGCGTCACCCGGCGAGTGTCTGGGTGCCCAGGACGGCGAGGAGCGCGAGGCGTTCGGCGTCCTCGGTGCCGGGCTCGGCCGTGTAGACGACGATGCGCAGGTCGCTGCCCGCGACGTTGAGCACGTCGCAGTCCAGCGTCACGGTACCCACCTGTGGATGGTCGACGGTCTTGCGTGACGCCTCGTACCGGGCCATGGCCCCGGAGTCCCACAGCTCGGCGAACCGCTCGCTGTTCGCGTGCAGTTCCGCGATCAGGCGCCGCAGCCCCTGGTCCGCCGGATAGCGGCCGGCGGCCGCGCGCAACGCGCCGACCTGCATGGTCTCCAGCGCCCGCCGGGACTGCGGTGTGTAGCGGACGCGGGTGCCCGAGCCGAGGAAGTTCCGCCACACCGCGTTGCGGTCCTTGCCGTGCCACTCCCCCATCAACGCCGTGTACAGCGGGTTGGCCAGCAACAGCGTCAAGGCCGCGTCGGAGACCGCCACGGGCGTCCCGGTCAGCCGGTCCAGCATCCGGTGCACGCTCGGCGTGATGTACGCGGGCACGGTGCCCCGTCCCGGTGGAACGAGCCCGGCGGCACGGAACAGATGCTCGCGCTCGGCCGGGGACAGGCGCAGCGCCCGGCCGAGGGCCTCGACGACCTGTTGCGAGGGGTGGACCGCCCGGCCCTGTTCCAGGCGGGTCACGTAATCGACCGAGATCCCGGCCAGCAGGGCCAGTTCCTCGCGGCGCAGCCCGGCTGAGCGCCGTCGGCCGCCCGTGGGCAGCCCGGCCGCCTCCGGGGACATGCGGTCGCGCCAGCGCCGCACCGCGCGCCCGAACTCCGTGCCCGCCATGCCACCACTGTGCACCAGGACGCCCGCTTCTTCCTGGTACTGGCAGTCCCAGGAAGGAGGGACGCCTGGCTGACCGCGTGCCCCCGCCGCACCGTGGAGGCATGACCACCACACTGATCACCGGAGCGAACAAGGGTCTCGGCTTCGAGACCGCCCGTCGGCTCGTCGCCGCGGGCCACACCGTCTGGATCGGCAGCCGCGACGCCGAACGCGGCCGACGGGCCGCCGAGCGGCTGGGCGTGCGTGCCGTGCGGCTCGACGTCACCGACGACGCGTCCGTCGCGGCAGCGGCCGAGGCCGTCGAGGCCGAAGGCGGCCTGGACGTACTGATCAACAACGCCGGCATCGAGGTCCGCGACGCGGACAACGGCGTGCCCGGCGCCGAGGAGGTGACCGCCGGCCAGATGCGTCAGGTGTTCGAGACGAACGTCTTCGGCGCCGTGCGCGTCACCCACGCGTTCCTTCCGCTGCTGCGGCGTTCCGCCGCGCCCGTCGTGGTCAACGTCAGCAGCGGCCTGGCCTCCCTGACCCGGGTCGGCACCCCGGACACCCCGGCGTACGCCTACCCGGGCGTGGCCTACCCGGCGTCGAAGACCGCGCTCAACATGGTCACCCTGCAGTACGCGAAGGCGTTCCCGGGCATGCGGATCAACGCGGTGGAGCCCGGCTTCACCAGGACCGACCTGAACGGCAACACCGGCATCCAGACCGTGGAACAGGGTGCCGAGATCATCGTGCGGATGGCGCAGGTGGGCCCCGACGGCCCCACGGGGGGCTACTTCGACGCGGAGGGCGCCCTTCCCTGGTAGCCGCAACCCGTGGCGGGGCGGCGGTCATTCGGGGAGCAGCCGTCCCCTCCGGGACAGCAGGAACCTCTTGAAGGCCGCCACCGGCGGCGTGTCCACATGGCCCGCCGGCCACGCGACCCCGATCTCCCGCACCGCCCGCGGAGCGGTGACCGTCAGCTCCACGACTCCCGGGCGCGGCACGGCCGGTGGCGGCAGCAGGGCCACGCCCAGACCGGCCGCCACCAGCCCGCGCAGGGTCTCCGCCTCCTCGCCCTCGAAGGCGACGCGTGGTGTGAACCCGGCCTGGCGGCACAGGTCGTCGGTGATGCGGCGCATTCCGTAGCCGGGCTCCAGGGTCACGAAGGCCTCGTCGGCGGCTTCGGCGAGGCGGACGCGTCTACGGCCCGCGAGCCGGTGGTCGGCGGGCACGACGAGCCGTAGCTTCTGCTCGTCGAGCCGGCGGCCGACGAGGTCGGGGGCGTCGGGCACCGGCGAGGTCAGGCACAGGTCGAGTTGCCCGGCCCGCAACCGCTCCAGCATCGCCTCGCCGTGGTTCTGGACGAGGCTGAAGCGGACGCGGGGGTGGTCGGCGCGGAAGGCGTGGAGCAGGCCGGGCACGGTCTCGGCGCCCATCGTGTGCAGGAATCCGAAGGCGACCTTGCCCGCGGCGGGGTCGGCGTCCGCGCGCACCTCCTCGGCGGCCCGCCCGATCTCGGCGAGGGCACGTTCCACGGAGGTGAGGAACGTACGGCCGGCGGGGGTGAGCGAGACCGTGCGGCCGCGGCGGGCGAACAACTCGGCGCCGAGGTCCTGTTCGAGCCGCACGAGCGCGCGGGACAGGGTGGACTGCGGGACCTGCATCTCCCGCGCGGCGCGCGTGACGTGTTCGGTACGGGCGACACCGGCGAAGTACGCCAGGCGCGGCGCGAGCACCGTGACGATGTCTTCTGTGTCACCGGACTGTGACGGGCCCACGGCCGACCTCTGCTGATGCACCATGGGAACGATTATGGGGTTTCTGTGCATTGGACGGATGAATGGCGGCTCCGTACGGTCGAAGCATGCCTGCCGCCGATACCGGGGCGTCCACCACCGTGGGCGCCGATGCCGTCACCGTCCCCGCCGCCGCTCCCGACTCCCGGATGACTCCCGGGGGCCCCGGCTACCGCCGGATGAGCCTCGCCCTCTTCCTCGCTGGCGTCGCGACCTTCGCCCTCCTCTACTCCACGCAGGCCCTGCTGCCGCTCGTCTCCCGTGACTTCGCGGCGACGGCCAGCGCGGCGAGCTGGACGGTGTCGGCCGCCACCGGCGGCCTCGCGCTGTTCGTCCTGCCCATGAGCGCGCTCTCCGAGCGGTTCGGCCGGCGTACGGTGATGACGGCGTCGCTGGCGGTCGCGGTCGCCGTCGGGCTGCTGGTGCCCTTCGCCCCGTCGCTGAGCGCGCTGGTCGTGCTGCGGGCCGTCCAGGGGGCGGCCCTGGCCGGGCTGCCGGCGTCGGCGACCGCGTATCTGGCCGAGGAGGTCCGCCCCGGGGCCCTGATCACGGCGATCGGCCTGTTCGTCGCCGGCAACAGCGTCGGCGGCATGAGCGGCCGGATCATCACCGGCTGGGTCGCGCAGGGGTGGGGGTGGCGGGTCGCCGTGGGCACCATCGGTGTGATCGCGGTCGGCTGCGCGGTGGCCTTCCGGCTGCTGCTCCCGGCGCCGCGGCACTTCAGGGCGGGATCGCTGCGCCCGCGCGTGCTGGCCCGCACGGTCCGCGACCACCTCTCCGACCCGCTGCTGGGCCGGTTGTACGCGATCGGTGCGCTGTTCATGACGGTGTTCGGCGGCGTCTACACGGTGATCGGCTACCGCCTGACGGAGGAGCCCTTCGGGCTGCCGCAGGGCATCGTCGGCTCGGTCTTCCTGGTGTACCTGGTGGGGACTGTGTCGGCGTCGGCCGCGGGCCGGCTGGTGTGCCGCCTGGGCCGCCGCGGGGCGCTCTATCTGGCGGGCGGCACGACGACCGCGGGCCTGCTGCTGTCCCTGGCCCCGTCGCTGCCGTCGGTGCTGCTGGGCCTGGTCCTGATCACGGCGGGGTTCTTCGCGGGCCACGCGGTGGCGTCGTCGGCGGTCAGCCACACGGCGAAGCGGGGCCGCGCGCAGGCCGCCGCCCTCTACCAGTCGGCGTACTACATCGGCTCCAGCACCGGCAGCGCCGTCGGTGCGGTGGCCTTCCACGCGGGCGGCTGGGGCGGGACGGTGGGCATGGGCCTGCTGGCGGTGCTCGGCGTCGTGACGGTCACGCTGGCCGGGTCACGGGCGGCCCGGGCCGGCCGGCGGCCTCTGGCAGCGGCCTGATAGCCACACCCGGCACCCCTGGGCGACCCAGCCCTGCGAATGGCTCGATCAACCCGATCAAGAAGGTAGAGCGGCCTGAGCCCCGGGCGCGCCTCCCTCCGGCCTGAGCCGATCGTGCCGCGCCTGCTCTGACCTGGCCCTTCGCACACGCGGGGGCCGTTGTCAGTGGCCTGCGGTAGCTTCCGAAGGTGTTGGGGCGCGACGGCGCGCACCACGGGAACGGCCACAGGGGTGGGTGGACCATGGGTGACGGCACGGCGACGGCGGACGGCCTCGACGTCCGGCTGGAGAAGCACCGGGTGGAGCTGACGGGGTACTGCTACCGCATGCTCGGCTCCTCTTTCGAGGCCGAGGACGCGGTCCAGGACACGATGGTCCGCGCCTGGCGGAGCTACGAGAAGTTCGAGGGCCGCTCGTCCCTGCGCTCATGGCTGTACCGGATCGCGACGAACGTCTGCCTGGACATGCTGAGCGCGGGCAACAAGCGCGCCCGCCCCGTGGACCTGACCGGCTCCACCCCGCTGGCCCGGGCCGCCCTCTCCCCGCGTCCGGACGACACCTGGCTGGAGCCGGTGCCGGATGCCCGGGTGCTGCCGGCGGTGAGCGACCCCGCGGAGGCCGCGGTGGCGAAGGAGTCGGTGCGGCTCGCGTTCATGGCGGCCCTGCAGCAGCTGCCGCCCAGGCAGCGCGCGGTGCTCATCCTGCGCGAGGTGCTCGCCTGGCGGGCCGGCGAGGTCGCGGAGCTGCTCGGCTCCTCGGTCGCCTCGGTCAACAGCGCACTGCAGCGGGCCCGGGCGACACTCGCGGAGAAGGGCGGGGAGAGCGCCGACGCGTCCGTCTCGGCCCCTCTCGACGAGGAGCAGCGCAAACTCCTGCAGCGCTATGTGGCGGCCTTCGAGGGGTACGACATGACGGCGCTGGCGGCCCTGCTCCACGAGGACGCGGTGATGACGATGCCGCCGTTCGACCTGTGGCTGCGCGGCACGTCGGACATCACCGGTTTCATGACCACGCTCGGCTCCGCCTGCGCGGGCTCGCGGCTGGTGCCGGTCGCGGCCAACGGCCTGCCGGGGTTCGCCCAGTACAAGCCGGACCCGGACACGGGAGGCTTCACGGCCTGGGCGATCCAGGTCCTGGAGACATCAGACGGCCGGCTCACCGGGCTCCACTGCTTCCTCGACACCGAGCGCTGGTTCCCGCTGTTCGGGCTCCCCCTCCACCTCGAAAGGGAGGCCGACGAGATCGAGTAACGCCCGCAGCGCGGGTGCCGGGCCGCGCAGCCGGATGCGTCCTCCCGCCTGCCGGGCGGCCAGCTGCAGCCGGGCCAGCGCGTCGACGGCCGCGAGTCCCGGCGGGCCCAGCCCCGAGGCGTCGCACACCACGCCCCCCGCGCCGGTCGACCTCAGCAGCGCACGCACGTCCTCGCACAGCGCCACCACCTCGTCATGGCCGAAGGAGGGGGGCAGGACCAGCACGGCGGGTGTCGTCGCGTCCACGGAGGGTGGACCGTGCGGGGCCGCGCAACTCATCGGCTCCGGCTCGGGTGAGTCCTACCCGGCTGGGAATTCGCCGGTGTCGATGGAGACGTCGAACGGGGCGGGCAGCTTGACGGCTTCGCCGAACTCGGCCTCGGCCAGGACCTGGTAGACATCGCCCTTGGGCCCGCCGTACAGCGTCGCCGTGGGGCCGTCAGGGGCCCAGCGGTCGACGAGGAGATGCAGGGGGATGCCATCGGTGCGTCACCGGGTCCAGCATGCCGAACGGGACCGGCGCCGGTCCACCGGTCCCGTTCGCCCGAAAAGGGAATCCCCAGCTCAGGCGATACGTTCCAGCACCACCGGCGCCGTGGTGAAGGCCGTTCCCGGTGCCGCGATGTCGTACGCGCCCTCGATCGCCTGGAGCGCGTACGCGAAGCGCTCCGGGGTGTCCGTGTGCAGGGTGAGCAGGGGCCCGCCCGCCGTCACCCGGTCGCCGGGCTTGGCGTGCATCTCGATGCCCGCCGCCGCCTGCACCGGGTCCTCCTTGCGGGCGCGGCCGGCGCCGAGGCGCCAGGCGGCGACACCGATGCCGTACGCGTCCAGGCGGGTCAGCACGCCCGACGACGGCGCCGTGATCACGTGCTGCTCGCGGGAGGTGGGCAGCGGCGCGTCCGGGTCACCGCCCTGGGCGCGGATCATGCGGCGCCAGAGGTCCATCGCCGAGCCGTCGGCCAGGGCCTTCGCCGGGTCGGCGTCCTTCAGTCCGGCCGCGTCCAGCATCTCCCGCGCCAGCGCCAGGGTCAGGTCCACGACGTCGGAGGGGCCTCCGCCCGCCAGGACCTCCACGGACTCGCGCACCTCCAGCGCGTTGCCCGCCGTCAGGCCGAGCGGAGTCGACATGTCCGTCAGCAGCGCGACCGTCCGCACTCCGTGGTCCGTGCCCAGGCCCACCATCGTCCGCGCCAGTTCACGGGCGTCCTGAAGGGTCTTCATGAAGGCGCCGCTGCCCACCTTCACGTCGAGGACCAGGGAGCCGGTCCCCTCCGCGATCTTCTTCGACATGATCGAGGAGGCGATCAACGGGATCGCCTCGACCGTCCCGGTGACGTCGCGCAGCGCGTACAGCTTCCTGTCCGCGGGCGCCAGGCCGTCGCCCGCCGCGCAGATCACCGCGCCCGTCGTGTCGAGGACGTGCAGCATCTCCTCGTTCGACAGCAGGGCGCGCCAGCCCGGGATCGACTCCAGCTTGTCCAGGGTGCCGCCGGTGTGGCCGAGGCCACGGCCCGAGAGCTGCGGTACCACGGCGCCGCAGGCGGCGACCAGCGGCGCCAGCGGCAGCGTGATCTTGTCTCCGACGCCGCCCGTGGAGTGCTTGTCGGCGGTCGGGCGGGACAGGGACGAGAAGTCCATGCGCTCGCCGGAGGCGATCATCGCCGCGGTCCAGCGGGCGATCTCGCGGCGGTTCATGCCGTTGAGGAGGATGGCCATCGCAAGCGCGGACATCTGCTCGTCGGCGACCTCGCCCCGCGTGTACGCGTCGATGACCCAGTCGATCTGCTCGTCGCTCAGCTCACCGCGGTCCCGCTTGGTGCGGATGACGGAGACGGCGTCCATGGCCATGGCTTCCTTCCGGAGGTGCGAGGGTGTGCGACTCCCCCTGAGCCGTGGCGGACGACTCGGCGGGGCCGCACGGGAGTCACGTGGTGAGGTGGTCCGGACCGAAGGGCTGCGGCAGCATCGCGGAGAGCGGCACGATCCCGGCCGGTGTCTCCAGCAGCAGGTGGGGGCCGCCGAACTCGTACAGCAGCTGTCGGCAGCGACCGCACGGCACGAGGACGTCCCCGTTGCCGTCCACGCACGTGAAGTGCGTCAGCCGGCCGCCCCCCGTGTTCTGCAGCTGGGAGACCAGTCCGCACTCGGCGCACAGGCTGATGCCGTACGAGGCGTTCTCGACGTTGCAGCCGGTGACGGTCCGCCCGTCGTCGACCAGCGCCGCGACGCCGACCGGGTAGCCCGAGTAGGGGGCGTAGGCGCGGGACATCGCCGCGCGCGCCTCCTCCCGCAGGGCCGCCCAGTCGACCGTCGCGGGCCCGGTCACTTGCCCTGTCCCTTCCGGTACGGCAGGCCGTCCGCCTTCGGCATCCGCAGATGCTGCGCGGACAGCGAGAGCACCAGCAGCGTGACGATGTACGGGGTGGCGGACACGAGCTGCTTGGGGACCTCGTTGGTGTCGACGTACCAGAGGAACATCAGGGCCGAGACCACGGCCGTGATCACGGCGGGGACGTACTTCTTCCGCCATGCGAGGTACACGGTGCCGACCACCAGCAGGATCGCCAGCAGCAGGATCAGCGCGTGGACGTTTGTGGTGCCGCCGCGCAGGTTGAGGCTGTCGGTGTAACCGAACAGGCCCGCGCCGAGGGCGAGTCCGCCCGGCATCCAGTTGCCGAAGATCATCGCGGCCAGACCGATGTAGCCGCGGCCGGCCGTCTGGCCGTCCAGGTACACGTTGGACGCCACGATCGACAGGAAGGCCCCGCCCAGACCGGCGAAACCACCGGAGATGATCACGGCGAGGTACTTGTACTTGTAGACGTTGACGCCCAGCGACTCCGCCGCCACCGGGTTCTCGCCGCAGGAGCGCAGCCGCAGGCCGAAGGCGGTGCGCCACAGCACCCACCAGCTGGCCGGGACCAGGGCGACCGCGACGACGGTGAGCGGTGACAGGTCGGTGACCAGGCCGCCGATCAGGCCGGCGAGGTCCGAGACCAGGAACCAGTGCTTCTGGTTGAGCGTGTCCATCGCGCCGGACAGGCCGGGGATGTCGAAACTGCCCAGCGACTCGATCGGCGGGGACTGCTTGGAGGAGCCCTGCGGCACGTCGTCGAAGGTGAACTTCGACAGATAGCGGGTGGCTCCGAGGGCCAGGATGTTGAGGGCCACACCGGAGACGATGTGGTTCACGTTGAAGGTGATGGTGGCGACGGCGTGCAGGACGGCGCCCAGCGCGCCGCCGATGATGCCGAAGACGACACCGGTCCAGGGGCCCCACTGATAGCCAGCCCAGGCGCCGAACCAGGTGCCGAGGATCATCATGCCCTCAAGGCCGATGTTGACGACGCCGGAGCGCTCGGACCACAGGCCGCCGAGGCCCGCGAGGCCGATCGGCACGGCCAGCCGCAGGGCCGTGGACACCTGGCCGGTCGAGGTGATGCCGTTGGCACCGCTGATCATGCGGACCACCGAGGTGAGCACGAGGACGCCCGCGATGACGAGCAGGAGCACGGGGAGCGAGAGGCGGCGGCCGCCCTTGACGGGCTGCTGCGCCTTCGGCTTCGCGACGGTCGCGGTGGTCATCAGGCAGCCACCTCCTTCTGGTGCGAGTTGATGGTGCCGACGGTTTCGGCGGCGAGTTCCGCGCCGACGCGCTTCTGGTGGCGGCGCAGACCCCATTGGCGTACGGACTCGTACGAGATGACGACCGCGAAGACGATGAGGCCCTGCATGATCGTGGCGATCTCCTTCTCGTACGCCACCGGGGTGGCGTAGTCGAGGGCCGGGGAGGCCTTCTCCAGGAAGGCCCACAGCAGGGCGGCGAGAGCGATGCCGCCCGGGTTGTTGCGGCCGAGCAGGGCGATGCCGATGGCGGTGAAGCCGAGGCCGGCCGGGAAGGTGAGGGCGTAGGTGTGGACGTCGCCGAGCAGCAGCGGCAGGCCGGAGAGGCCGGCGACGCCGCCGGAGATCAGCATCGCCGTGAGGACCATCTTCCTGGCGTCGACGCCGGAGGCCGCGGCGGCGGTCTCGGAGGCGCCGGTGGCCCGCAGGTCGAAGCCGAAGCGGGTGCGGTTGAGGACGAGCCAGTAGGCGACGCCCAGGGCGGCGGCGAGGAAGACCAGGCCGTATATCTTGCCGACGTCCGGGCCCAGGTCGATGCCGGGCACCCATCCGGACTTCTTCATCACTCCGGTCGTGTTGTTGTCGCCGACCAGCACACCGAAGTTGTCGGTGAGGGTGAGGTAGCCGATGAGGCTGGTGGCGATCGCGTTGAGCATGATCGTGGCGACCACCTCGCTCATGCCCCGGGTGACCTTCAGGGCACCCGCGATGCCGGACCAGAAGGCGCCGGTGAGGGCGCCGACGAGCAGCAGCATCGGGATCTGCAGGAAGGACGGCAGGGCCACGTGCGCGCCGACGATGGCGGTCGTCACGGCCGCCAGGCGGTACTGGCCGTCGACGCCGATGTTGAACAGGTTCATGCGGAAGCCGAGGGCGACCGCGAGCGCGGCGATGTAGTACAGCGACGCCTGGTTGATGATCAGGACCTGGACGTCGGAGAACGTCGCCTGCTCGATCATCAGCCGGTACGGCTCGAACGGGTTCTTGCCGGAGGCGATCAGCACGACCGACGTGAGCAGGACCGCGGAGACCAGCGCGATGACCGGACCGGCCACCGCGAGCAGCACCCGCTCCTTGTCGAACTTCTTCATCGGGCCTCGTCCTCCGCGGCGGCGTCCGTTGCGTTGTCGGTGGATTCCTCCACGTGTTCCAGGTGGCCCGACACGGCACCCGTCATGGCCGAGCCCAGCTCCTGCGCGGTGATGGTGGCCGGGTCGGCGTCGGCGACCAGCCTGCCGTTGTAGATCACCCGCAGGGTGTCCGAGAGGCCGATCAGCTCGTCCAGGTCGGCGGAGATCAGCAGCACGGCCAGGCCGGCCCGGCGGGCCTCGCGGATCCGGTCCCAGATCTGCGCCTGCGCGCCGACGTCCACACCGCGCGTGGGGTGGGCGGCGATCAGGAACTTCGGGTCGTGGCTCATCTCACGGCCGACGATCAGCTTCTGCTGGTTGCCGCCGGAGAGGGAGGCGGCGGTGACGTCGATGCCGGGTGTGCGCACGTCGAACTCCTCGACGATGCGCCGGGTGTCCTCCTGGGCGCCCTTGGGGTCGAGCCAGAAGCCCTTGGCGTTGGGGCGCTCGGTGACATGGCCGAGGATGCGGTTCTCCCACAGCGGGGACTCCAGGAGCAGGCCCTGGCGCTGACGGTCCTCGGGGATGTAGCCGATGCCCAGTTCACGGAGCCTGCGGGTGCTCCAGCCGGTGACGTCCTGGCCGAGGAAGGTGATGGAGCCGGAGTCGGCCCGCTTGAGCCCGATCAGCGCGGCGATGAGTTCGCTCTGGCCGTTGCCCTCCACGCCGGCGATGCCCAGGACCTCGCCCGCGTGGATGGTGAAGGTGATGTCGTCGAGGACGCGCCGCGTGCCGTCCGCCCCGGCCGTGTCCCCCGCGGGCAGACCGGGGCCCGCGGAGGCGGCGGCGCCCGCGGGTTCGGTGAGCCGGTCGGAGGCGGCGCCGCCGCCCGCGTGGACGGTGAGTCCCCGGACCTGGATGACGGGCTTGTCGGTGACGGTGGACTCGGCGGTCTCCGGCGTGGGCAGCTCGCTGCCGACCATCAGCTCGGCGAGCTGGCGCGGGGTCGTCTCGGAGGGTACGGCGGTGCCGACCGTCGTACCGCGGCGTATGACGGTGATGTCGTCGGCGACCGACAGGACCTCGCCCAGTTTGTGCGAGATGAAGATGACGGACAGGCCCTCGGCCTTCAGCTCGCGCAGGTTACGGAAGAGCGCGTCGACCTCCTGCGGGACGAGCACGGCGGTCGGCTCGTCCAGGATCAGGGTCCTGGCGCCGCGGTAGAGGACCTTGAGGATCTCCACGCGCTGACGGTCGGCGACGCCGAGGTCCTCGACCAGGACGTCGGGGCGTACGCCCAGCCCGTACCGGTCGGAGATCTCATTGATCCTCCTGCGCGCGCCGCCGCCGATGCCGTGCAGCTTCTCGCTGCCGAGGACGACGTTCTCCAGCACCGTGAGGTTGTCGGCGAGCATGAAGTGCTGGTGGACCATGCCGATGCCGCGCGCGATGGCGTCGGCGGGGCTGTTGAAGACCACCTGCTCGCCGTCCACGGTGATGGTGCCCTCGTCCGGCTTCTGCATGCCGTAGAGGATCTTCATCAGCGTCGACTTGCCGGCGCCGTTCTCGCCGACGAGGGCGTGCACGGTGCCCTTGCGGACCGCGAGGTCGATGTCGTGGTTGGCGACGACACCGGGGAAGCGCTTGGTGATCCCCGCCAACTCGACCGCGATCGTCGACAGTGCGGTGAGCGGAGGGCTGCTGGACGCGTCGATGGCGCACTCTCCTTGGAAAAAGGGCTATCTACGCGCGTAGCGCCCCTGCCTTGAATAGTGCCCGGACCCGACTGGATTCCGATGAGGTCTCCAGTCCGATCCGAGCGCGGTGCCGTGCGAACGGGGTGCGAGCAGGCCATCCTTCCCTCACCCCGTTCCGCGGCCGTAACGCTGCCATTACGGCGACGCGTTGACCATGGTCCGTGACGACCTTTCGGCCCGGACTTCGGGCCCACGGACGTCAGGACGTCTTGACCGTGATCGTGCCGTCCTTGATGCCCTGCTCGGCCTTCTTCAGCGCAGCCTGCAGATCGGCGTTGTTCTTGAACACCGGGTTGGAGTCGGCCAGGCCGACACCGCCGTTGTCCAGGCTTCCGCGGACCTCGCCGGACAGCGGCTTCTTGTCCTTGACGACCGACTTGGCCAGCTCGTACACCGCGCCGGAGACGTTCTTGAGGGCGGAGGTGAGGATGGAGTCCTTGTACGCCGACAGGGCGCTCTGCGCGTACTGGTCGGAGTCGACGCCGATCGCCCACACCTTGTGCGCCGCGGCGGCCTTGATGACGCCCTGACCGGACAGGCCGGCCGCGTGGTAGACGACGTCCGCTCCGGCGTCGATCTGGCCGTTCGCGGCGTTCTCGCCCTTGTCGGGGCTGGAGAAGCCGCCCTCCGCGGGCGTCTGGGTCAGGTACTGCGACTCGATCTTGATCTTCGGGTTGACCGACTTGGCGCCCTGGACGAAGCCCGCCTCGAACTTGTGGATCAGCGGGATGTCCACACCGCCGATGAAGCCGATGTGGTTCTTCTTGGTGGTCTTGGCGGCCGTGATACCGGCCAGGTACGACGCCTGCTCCTCGTGGAAGACCATGTCGGCGACGTTCTTCGCGTGGATGGTGTTGTCGTCGATGATGCCGAAGCTGACCTTCGGGTACTTGGCCGCCACCTGCTTGACGGCGGGCGCGTAGGCGAAGCCGACCCCGATGACCGGGTTGTAGCCCGACTTGGCCAGCGTCTCCAGGCGCTGCACCTTGTCGGCGTCCGACTCGCCGTCCTGCGGCTCGATGTCCCGGCCGCCGACGCCGAAGTCCTTCTCCGCCTTCTGGAAACCGGCGTACGCGGCGTCGTTGAAGGACTGGTCGCCCTTGCCCCCGACGTCGTACGCGAGACCGATGCCCTTGCTCTTACCGCTGCCGCCTGCGGATTCACTGGACGAACTGCCACAGGCGGAAACGGTCACCGCGAGGGCTGCGGCGGCAACGCCTGCAACGGCGATACGGGAAACCCGGCGCATGGAACGAGACTCCTTTGTGCAAGCGCCCATACCAGGCGCTGGTTCCGCGGCAGCGTAACGCGCGTAGACCAGCCGGAAAAACCCATCTGTCCGGTCCGTTATCGAGATGTGGCCGCAAACGCCGCGGGGGTCACGGAGAGGAGGGGGGTGCTTGCGAGAGGCAAGGGGCCAAGGGGTGCGGGGAGGACCCGAGAGGCACTTGTCATCGTTTGTGACAGAAGGGGACTGAGGAGGCTGAGGGGCCTGAGAGGTGCTGGGGCGACGAGAGCCGGGGGCCCACCCGGCTGCCCGCGCGCCCGCCGGCCGGCCAGGGCCGCCCGGCGCCCCTGGCCGGTCACTCCCCGGCCGGTCACTCCCCGG
>NZ_JBHUDX010000085.1:13064-63574 GCF_042678285.1 Streptomyces caeni | reverse complement strand
GTCGTCGGCTCGCCCTGCGCGCCTTGGAGGAAACTGCCCGGTGGCCGGTCCGCCCCCGCCGCCTGCGCGCCTGGGGAGGCGCCCGGCCGTCACCACCCCGACCCGATCAGGCGCAGGCAGCGCAGAAAGCAACAGGCCCGGCCGTGGGCCGGGCAGTCCCTGTTCGCTGTGCGGTGGCCTGGGCGAGTCGAGACCTCGGGCAGGGGCCTCGGGCACGGAACGGCCGGGTGCTGGTGCAACCGGCGCGGCGGCCGGCGGGTCTCATCTCGTAACACGGCTGAAGCGTCGGCTCGGGACCTCGCGCCAGGCAGTCTCCCAGCACCTCGCCGTGCTGGAGGCCGCCGGGCTCGTCGAGACCAGGCGGGAGGGCCGCTGAGTTCCACGACCTGAACACAGCCCCGCTGCGGCAGATCACCGAGCGACGGCCCGTGCCCGACACATCCGGACCGGAGGAGAGCACCCCATGAAGATCCAACTGACCAGTGTCTTCGTCGACGACCAGGCCAAGGCCCTGCGCTTCTGCACCGGGATCCTCGGCTTCGTGAAGAAGCACGACGTCCCGGTGGGCGGCAAGGACCGGTGGCTGACCGTCGTCTCGCCCGACGAGCCCGGCGGCACCGAACTCCTCCTGGAGCCCGTCGGCCACCCGGCCGCCAGGACCTAGCGCGACACACTCGTCAAGGACGGCATCCCGCTCGCCCAGTTCGCCGTCGAGGACGTGAAGGCGGAGTACGAGCGCCTGCGCGGCCTCGGCGTCCGATTCACCCAGGAGCCCCTGGAGTCGGGCCCCGTCACCACCGCCGTCTTCGACGACTCCTGCGGCAACCTGATCCAGATCGCGACACAGCCGCAGTAGCAGCCCGGCCGCGCGCGGAGATCGGCCTGAGCGGCGACAAGACCAGGAACCGCAGCTGGCGTGTTGTGCGTGTATGAGACGCGGGCACGCGAACGGATGGCACACGCCTGACTGGCCTCGAAGGGATTCTCCATGATGAAGAAGCGGCTCAGACACCTGCTGCTGGCCGCTGCGAGTCTGACCGTGGCCGTCGCCGCGAGCGCGTGCGGCCCGGCCTCCAAAGGGGACGCGTCGGCGAAGCCCACAGCCGCCGGCACCCAGACGGCCGGGTCACCCACGGCTGCCGGGACATCAGCGAGTTCGCCGGCGACCGTATTGCCGAGCCCCGCCCCGGCCCGCGCCACGTCTACAACCACCTCGAAGCCGGCACCCGTGAAAACCGGGCCCGCGCCCCGCACTCGCAGCTCCTGGCCCCATGTCACCTTCGCCCGCCTGACGTTCGAAATACCCCCGGGCTGGACGCTGACGGAGTACGGCAGCGACGCCTGCCTGCAACCCGTACACCGGGCCGGGCTGCCCACGGTGTTCGGCTGCGCCGGAATCGCCATCATGTCCGGCTCCATCACCGGCAACGAGCTGCGGCCCTACGAGGCCCGTCAGCCCGGCGGCTGGTACGCGGCCACCGACGTCCAGCCCTGTCCGGTCCACCCGACCCTCGCGGACGGTTCCTTCAACGGCATCATCAGTGGCACCTCGTCGCCGCCGGTCGAGTCCGGCGTGCGCCCAGTGGGCAGCCACAAGGCAGCCTACGACCGCTGGACGGCCGCCTGCGCGAGCGGCTACCGCTTCTCACCCCAGGCGTGGCACCTGCCCGTGTCCCGGGTGCTGTTCCTGGACTACACGGGGCACGCGGAGACGGCTCGGGTGCTGGAGTCGGTCCGCTTCCCCGGCTGATCGTCAGGGTGGTCGGCCCGGGTGATGGGCGTGCCGCGGTCGGGTCTTCTTCGTCCAGCCGGGGGCGGGCTTCTTCCGGGTCGGGCGTTTTGCCTGAGCCGCCGTCAAGACCTGTGGACCATTGATCAGAACCAGTCGATCGTGTCTTTCGGGAGCGGCCGGATTCCGGGCGAGCAATGAGCAGTGTGCATCGTGAGAACTGCACGTCAGATGGTCTGGTGTGCAGTCTTCACGGTGCACACTGCTCAGTGGGCGACGGGGGTCAGGGGACGGTGCCGTGCAGGGCTCGGCGGTCGCCGGACATGACGTAGCGGCGGGCGGCGGGGCCGTGCTCGTCGAGGGGGGCTCGCCCATCTCCTCGCGCAGCAGCGCCAGGACCTCGGCGGCGTCGGTGTCGGACAGGCAGACCGGCGCGAGTTCGAGCCCGCACACCGACCGACAGCTCCCGGCTCAACCGCATAGAAGCCCAGTTCACCGCCCTGTGCCACTTCACCCTCGACGGCCCCGGGGCGGCAGCAGACCATCCGTTCAGGCCGTGTCGATGCTTGCCAGAGCGTGCCGAATCGCCGCGAGCGCCTGTTCGTCGGTGGCGCTGAGCTGTCTGGCTGCAGCCGCGTAGCTGTTCGCATGTTCCTGGAGCTTCGCCTTGACATCGGTAGCGGGTGCCGGGGCGATGACCTGTGTGCCGGAGCCTCGACGGCTCCTGACGAGGCCTGCGGCTTCCAGTTCGCGGTAAGCCCGCACCACCGTGTTGTTGGCCAGTCCGAGGTCGGAGGCGAGCTGGCGCACGGGCGGCAGCCTGTCTCCCTCTTGCAGTCGGCCGACGGAAATCAGGTCGGCCAGTTGTGCGCGGATTTGCTCGTAGGGGGGCAGAGGGGAAGGGTGGATGACCCTGATGCTCACGTGGTTCGCGTTCATGGCTGCGCCCTGACGTACACCTGCGGGAGCAACGAGACACACAGGCAGTGACCTGCGGTCACGGCAGCGATGAGGGCAGTGATGACCAACGCCCACAGCGCCACGACTTTCATCACTCCCCCACAGACCAAGCTCAGTACCACGACGCCCATCGTCACGGAGACAGCGAAAAGAGGGGCACTCACGACTACTCCCCATGCGCCGATCGCAGCCCGGGCCACAGTGCGTCGTTGATCATCACTTCCGGACCGGGTGGTGATGCGGCGCAGGAGTAGTGCGCAGCCAACGGTACCGAACGTAAGGCCGCCGAGAATCGGCCAGGCGTAGTACGGGCCGGGCCAGGGCGATAGCAGCTGGGCTCCCGACGGGCACGTGACGGACAGAGCACGCCCTGAGTGACCGGCAGCATCCGGCGAGGCCGTTGCTACGGCGATCGCCAGCAGGATCACCAGGACAGCGGCTTGTCCGGCCACGGCAGCGGTGAGGCCGTGCGGCACATAGTCCCGGATCCGGCGCGGAGTCACGCTGGCCACTCGTAGCCGGCCAGGGCTCTGGCGCGCGACTACGTCGGCTGCGAACGCACCCGCCATGACACCCAGGCCGAAGACAGAGAATTCACACAGCAGGTTCACGTCTGACTCGGGGCTGAAGGAGACCAGCGCGTTGACGGCCAGGCCGGCCGCCGCACCGGCCCATCGCACGGGGGTCTCAAGCCATTTCCGCCACGCGTGATCCCGTCCTGCGACAGCAGGCATGCTGACCCCTTCCCCCCAAATGTATCAACCACTTGACACAATCCCGCAACGGGGCGAAGTGTGTCAAGCAATTGATACGCATGGCTCCGTGGCCGATGGACGGCCGGCCGCAGCTGCAGAGCCGAGGTCGGCGTAGCGGCCTTGGCCGGGAGCTGCTTCGGCGCGAGCGATCACGCCCCCTTCCACAGTCGAAACAGGATCCGGTCCTGCCGGCCTGACGAGATGGCCTTACCGCGGTACTCCGACAACGGCGACGAGGCGCAGCCCGTGGGACAAAAGCGCCCCCGGCCGGTTCCTTCCCGGCCGGGGGCGCCCCGGGTCGTCAGCCCGTCCCGCACACCTACTTCGTGTTGACGGTGACCTTGCCGTCGATGATGTCCTGCTTGGCCTTGTCGACCGCCGCGACGACGTCCTTCATCGCCTGGTACTTCGGGTTGGAGTCCGCGAAGCCGACACCGCCCGACTTGAGGTCGCCGCGCTGCTCGCCGGACAGCGGCTTGCCCTCGACGACCGACTTGGTCAGTTCGTAGACCGCGCCGCCGACGTTCTTCAGGGCCGAGCCGAGGATGTAGTCCTTGTACTTGGCCAGGGCACTCTGCGTGTACTGGTCGGAGTCGACGCCGATCGCCCACACCTTGTGCGCCGCGGCGGCCTGGATCACGCCCTGACCGGACAGGCCGGCCGCCTGGTAGATCACGTCGGCACCCGCCTCGATCTGGCCGTTGGCCGCGTCCTTGCCCTTGTCGGGGCTGGAGAAGCCGCCCTCCGCGGGCGTCTGGGTCAGGTACTGCGACTCGATCTTGACCTTCGGGTTGACCGACTTGGCGCCCTGGACGAAGCCCGCCTCGAACTTGTGGATCAGCGGAATGTCGACACCGCCGATGAAGCCGATGTGGTTCTTCTTGGTGGTCTTCGCCGCCGCCACACCGGCCAGGTAGGAGGACTGCTCCTCGTGGAAGACCATGTCGGCGACGTTCTTCAGCTGGATCGTGTTGTCGTCGATGATGCCGAAGGTGACCTTCGGGTACTTGGCCGCCACCTGCTTGACGGCGGGCGCGTAGGCGAAGCCCACGCCGATGACCGGGTTGTAGCCCGACTTGGCCAGCGTCTCCAGGCGCTGCACCTTGTCGGCGTCCGACTCGCCGTCCTGCGGCTCGATGTCCCGGCCGCTGATCTTGAAGTCCTTCTCCGCCTTCTGGAAACCGGCGTACGCCGCATCGTTGAAGGACTGGTCGCCCTTGCCGCCGATGTCGTACGCGAGGCCGATGCCCTTACCGTTGTAGCCGGAGGAGCTCTTGTCCGAGCCGCTGCTCGCCTCCGTGCTGGACTTGCCGCACCCCGCGGCCGCGAGGGCGATGACCGCAACGGTCACCGCAGCTTGGGAGAACCTCGTCCTCCGAGAGATCAGACGCACAGCAAAGCACCCCTTCATCCCCACGGCACCGTCACCCGGTCCGCTTGCCCGACGCGCCGCACCGCAGCGGTCCGGCGCACAGTAACGCGCGTAGAAGCGGAGCGGTACGGGGTTCGTCGCGGCCGTTATCGATTCGTGCCGACGCCGGGTTACGTCTGGGCACCGACCGTTACGGGCGGGTGACGCGAGCGGACGAAGGGGCGCCAATCAGGCACCCCTTCCGGCCGCGCGGACACCCCGGTGCCCACGGGGTGCGGCTGTGCGTCTACCGCTCCGCGTCCAGCAGCGCCGCCGCCGTGAACAGTTCCACTCCGACGGTGATGGCGTGCTCGTCGGCGTCGAAGTCGCCCTGGTGGAGGTCGCGGACGGTGCGGTCGCCGGGCCGGCGGACGCCGAGGCGGGCCATGGCCCCGGGGACGTGCTCCAGGTACCAGGAGAAGTCCTCGCCGCCGAGGCTCTGCTCGGTGTCCTCGACGGAGTGGGCGCCGCGGCGGGCGGTCATGGCCTCGCGCAGCAGGTCCGCGACGTCGGGGTCGTTGACCACCGGCGGCACCCCGCGGATGTAGTTGATCTCGGACTTCGCCTTGTACAGGTTCGCGATCTCGTCGATCGCCGCGTGGACGACGTCCGGCGCCTGCCGCCAGGCGTCGAGGTCGAGGCAGCGTACGGTCCCGGACAGTTCGGCGTGCTGCGGGATGACGTTGCAGGCGTGCCCGGACTCGATGCGCCCCCAGGTGACGGCGAGCCCGCTGCGGGCGTCCACGCGGCGCGCGACCAGCGCCGGCACCTCGGTGGCGACGCGCGCGGCGGCCATGACGAGATCGGTGGTGAGGTGGGGGCGCGCGGTGTGGCCGCCGGCCCCGTCGAGCGCGACCTCCAGCCGGTCGCACGCGGAGGTGATGGGGCCGTGGCGCAGTCCGATGCGGCCCGCCTCCACCTTGGGGTCGCAGTGCACGGCGATGATCCGCCCGACGCCGTCGAGGACACCGGATCCGATGGCCTCGGTGGCACCGCCCGGCAGGACCTCCTCGGCGGGCTGGAAGATCAGCCGCACCGGCCGCGGCAGCCGCCCCCGGCGGTGCAGTTCGGCGAGGACGAGCCCGGCGCCGAGGACGACCGTGGTGTGCACGTCGTGGCCGCAGGCGTGGGCGCGGTCGGGCACGGTGGAGCGGTAGGCGCAGCCGGTCTTGGTGTCGGGGATGGGCAGCGCGTCGATGTCGGCGCGCAGCGCGAGCACGGGACGTACGCCGTCCCGGTCGCCGATGTCGCACAAGAGCCCGGTGCCGGTGTCGAGCACGCGCGGAGCGAGTCCCGCCTGCTCCAGGCGGGCCTTGATCGCGGCGGTCGTGCGGAACTCCTGGTTGCCGAGTTCCGGGTGCATGTGCAGGTCGCGGCGGAAGGCGACGAGTTCGGCGCGCAGCGCCTCGGGCAGCGCGCCGGGGAGCACCGCGTCCCCGGGGTGATCGGCCTCGGACTCTCGGGACATCAATTGGTTCACCCTTTGAAGGGTAGGGCGATCGGGCGGCCGGCCTCCCCACGATCAACAAAACTTCAACCCGTCAGGGGGAGAAAAACTGGCCGCTCGCCGCATGGCCGACGATGAGGATGGGTAAACTCGCCCGGCTTTCCGGACGAAGGGGATACCGGGGGAGTCCGGAGCGGCCCGCCGGGGTGTGAGCGGAGCCGTCCCGGCACCGCCGAGGGCGCCCGGTGATCCTGCACGGGACCGCTCCCGTGTCCGAGCGCTCCCGACCCTGGGAGTCGCCCGGACGACCCGGGCGACTCCCTACCCCTCACGGATACCACGCCGGGGGGCCGTCCGGCCTCCCGGAGGGCGTCGCACGGTCGTGGGAGACCCCCCGGACTCCGCCGCGCCGACGGCGAAACCACGACGGCGAAACCACGACGGCGAAACCGCGGCTCCGGCATACGGGTGGGCGGCCGGCCGGTGTGCTGAGCGAGGTGACGACGGTGACGCCCCCTGGCGGCGCACGCCGGGCGCCGGTCCGTCGGCGGGGCCGCGAACCCCTCTCCCCGTGCGGTGCCGGCCGGCTCCGCACGGGGAGAGGGGGGACGCGCCGGGGGACCCCGCCCCTATCCCGTGGTGATGTCCTGCTCCGCGGGCGGCGGCACCCGGTCCACGCCCCTGGCCGTCCCCGTCACCCCCGACAGGAAGCCCTGCGCCCGCGGTGACGCGCGGTCGGTCAGCCAGGCCGGGTCGATGTCGCACACCGCCACGCGGACCTGCGTGCCGGCCAGTGCCAGCGGCAGGGTGTGGACGACCGTGGACGGGAAGCTGAGGATGGTGCGGCCGATGGGGCCCCGGCGCGCGATCAGTTCCAGCGGGAGGTCCGGGCGGACCACCTCCAGGCCCGTCTCGGCCGCCACACGGTGGAGTTTCTCCGAGCTCTCGCGCCGGTGCGCGAAGTAGCGCCCGGCGCCGTGCGCCTCGGCGAGGGCCCGGACCGCCTGCAGGTAGCGCTCCCCGTCCACCACGCCGGTCTCCACGAGGGAGGTGCCCACCAGGTCCGCGCCCTTGGTCAGGCGCGGCGGACCGAAGCGGGCGCGGGTCCAGGCGAAGTCGTTCGCCGTGACCGCGACCCCGGTGGGGGCCTCGTGGATCGGCATCGAGGAGAAGACCTCCACCCTGCGGCGCGCGCCGGGTGTCAGGCGTCGGCGCGCCGACGAGGACACCGGGGCGAACAGCAGGTCACGGGCGCCCGGGCGGCCGCCCTTGCGGTGCCAGCGCACCAGCCGTTCGCCCCGGACGAGCTGGGCGACGAACTCCATCGTCGCCGTGCCGTCGTCCACCACGACCAGGTCGTGGGCGCGGGTGATCGTCAGCAGCAGCTGGACGTAGCGGGAGAAGGGATCCCCCATCATCACGCAACCGGCCCGGCGCAGCAGCGGAGCGAGGCGGCCGACGGTCTGGAAGGGTGCCGTCGCGCCGCCCCGGGCCTCCTCCCAGCGGACCTCGTGGCCCTCCTCGCGGGCGAGTTCCGCCATGCGGCGCAGTTGGCCGCGGGTCATCGGGTCGGTGGGCGCCAGCACCACGAGAGTGAGCCCCGCGGGCGTCTGACCGCCGGCCGCGGCCGCGCCGCTCACCGCCGTGCGCCCCGCGCCGGACCGCCGGCCGCCCCGTACGGGGATCGCCGCCCGGCGGCGGGGCGCGCCGGGCCCCGTCGCGCCCAGCGCGTGCGTGTGCGCCCACTCCAGCACGTTCAGGAGCTGTACCGGGCTCTCGACGAACGCGAGCGCGCGGGGGCCGCCGGTTGCGGCGCGGGGGCTCATCGGCGTGGGACCGTCCCGTAAGGCACTCAGACCGACACCGGCTCACCGGCCGCCGCGGCGATCTCCGCCTCGGCGACCACGCCGGCGACCCGGCGCAGCTTCTTCATCGGGCCCAGCTCGGAGTCGTAGACCTTCTTCAGGCCGTCGCCGAGCGACGCCTCGATGGTGCGGATGTCGCGCACCAGGCGCTGCAGGCCCTGCGGCTCCACGGACGCGGCCTGGTCGGAGCCCCACATGGCGCGGTCGAGCGTGATGTGCCGCTCGACGAACGCGGCGCCCAGGGCGACCGCCGCAAGCGTGGTCTGCAGGCCGGTCTCGTGGCCGGAGTAGCCGATCGGGACGTTCGGGTACTCCTTCTCCAGGGTGTTGATCACGCGGAGGTTGAGCTCCTCGGCCTTCGCCGGGTACGTCGAGGTGGCGTGGCAGAGAAGGATGTTGTCGCTGCCGAGGACCTCGACCGCGTGGCGGATCTGCTTCGGGGTCGACATGCCGGTGGACAGGATGACCGTGCGGCCGGTGGCGCGCAGGGTGCGCAGCAGTTCGTCGTCCGTCAGGGAGGCGGAGGCGACCTTGTGCGCCGGGACGTCGAACTTCTCCAGGAAGGCGACCGCCTCGGTGTCCCACGGGGACGCGAACCAGTCGATGCCCTTCTCCTTGCAGTACGCGTCGATCCGGCGGTACTCGTCCTCGCCGAACTCCACGCGGTGGCGGTAGTCGATGTAGGTCATCCGGCCCCAGGGGGTGTCGCGCTCGATGTCCCACTGGTCGCGCGGGGTGCAGATCTCGGGGGTGCGCTTCTGGAACTTGACGGCGTCGCAGCCGGCCTCGGCGGCCACGTCGATCAGCTTGAAGGCGTTCTCCAGCTCACCGTTGTGGTTGATGCCGATCTCGCCGCAGATGTAGACCGGCCGGCCGGGGCCGGCGGTGCGCGAACCGAGCTGGCGGATACGGGAGTTGCTGCTCATGGCGGGGGGATTCCTTACCTGTCGAGGGAGTCGAGAGAGGGGCCGAGGATCCAGCTGGCGATCTCTCGGATCGCGCCGTCACCGCCCGGGGCGGTGGTGACCGCGCGTGCGGCGCCGCGCACGACGTCGTGGGCGCTCGCGACCGCCACGGGCCAGCCGACGAGGGCGAAGCACGGGAGGTCGTTGACGTCGTTGCCGACGTAGAGCACGCGCTCGGGCGCGATGCCCTGCTCCTCGCACCACTGCTTGAGTGCGAGGTCCTTCCGGTCGATGCCGTGCAGGACCGGGATGCGCAGCTTCCGGGCCCTGGCGGCGACGACCGGGTTCTGCTCCGTGGACAGGACGAGCATCGCGAGGCCGCTCCTGCGCAGGGCGGCGATGCCGAGGCCGTCCCCGCGGTGCACGGAGACGAACTCGTGTCCGTCGGAGTCGATCAGCACCCTGTCGTCGGTCTGGGTGCCGTCGAAGTCGAGCACGACCGCGTCGAGGTCCGCGCGGGTCGGGAGGGCGCCGGGCCGGGCCGCGTCGAACAGCGGTGCCAGGGCGCGGGCGCGGGCCAGGTCGTGCGGGTCGTCGATCTCCAGGACCCGGGCCGGGTCGGTGCGCACGAGGTCGGTGCGGCCGAAGAAGCGGTGCCGGTGCTCGCGCAGTCCGGCCGCGTCCATGGCGTACGCGGCGCCGGTCTCCAGCAGGTCCTGGGGGCGGTCCTGGCGGCGCGGGCGGAACGACTTGTCGTGGTTGACGCCGTATCCGCCCTCGGTGGCGGTGGTGCCGGCGACCCGGGTGCCGCCCGTCCCGGACACCTCGCCGGCGTGCCGCGCGCCGATGACGGGCGCGGGCTCGTCCGCGGCATCGCGCCAGAGGAAGCCGTGGAAGGGGGCCACGGTCAACGCCGTGTCCGCGCCGTTCTCGACGACCGCGGCGGCCACCCCGTCGATGTCCTCGCGGACCAGGAAGGGGCTGGTGCACTGGACCAGAAGCACCACGTCGGCCGGTGAGCCGTGCAGCGCCTCGTGGGCGTCCATGGCGTGCAGGACGGCGTCCTCGGAGGTGGCGGTGTCGCCGGCGATGGCGGCGGGCCGCAGCACGACCTCGGCGCCGGCCTCGCGGGCGGCGGTGGCGATCGCCGCGTCGTCGGTCGAGACGACGACGTCGGTGACGAGCCGGGCGGCCCGGCACTCGCGCACCGCGCGGGCCACCAGCGGCACCCCGCCGACCGGGGCCAGGTTCTTCGCGGGCACGCCCTTGGAGCCGCCGCGCGCGGGGATCACCGCGAGCACGCGGCGCGCCGGTGCCGCCTGTCCCGCTTCCGGGTTCGACATGGGCTGTACTCCTTGGGGTCCTTGGCGTGGGATCCGCCCGCTCACAGCTCCCCCATCCGCCGGATCACGGGCGCGACACGCTGCACGCCGTGCCGGTAGGCGCCGCGGGCCGCGCGGCGGACGATCTGGCGCACCGGGCCGGCGGCCCTGTCGGCGGCGGGTGCGCCGGGCAGCGGGCTGCCGTCCGGGGCGAGGTGGTGGCGGGCGAGGACGCCGGGCAGATAGCCGGGCGCGGTGACGGGCGTGTAGTAAGGCTTCAGCGGTGGGAGTCCACCGGCGGCGAGCAGCGCGGTGATGCGCCGGCGCGCCTCGTCGAAGGCGGTCGCGTACGCCCCGTCGGCCGCAACGCCCTGCCGCGACACCCACTCCGGGTCGGGCAAGGGCTCGTGTCCGGCGTCCAGCTGGTCCCAGGAGGCGAGGCAGCCGGAGCCCACGAAGTGGTGGTTGCCGAGCGCCTCCCGTACTCCGAGGTCGGTCAGGACGACGGTGGGGATGCGGCGGTGCAGGGATTCCAGGGCGGCCGTCGAGCTGACGGTGACCAGCAGATCAGTGCGGTCGAGGACTTCGCCCATGTTGCCGTACACCAGGCGGAAGTTGGCCGGCGGCTGCTGCTTCTGGGCCAGCTTCTGGTAGGGCAGTTCCTCGATGTGCGTGGTGTGTTCGCCCGGCTTGGAGCGGAGCTTGAGCAGTACCTCGCGCTCGGGGTGGCGGCGCGCGTGCTGGACCAGCCGGTTCAGCAGATACGTGCGGTCCCCACGGCTCTCGGGCACGGAGGGCTGCGCGGCGAAGACGACCGTGTACGGGTCCTTCTTCTCGTACGGGGCCCCGCCGAGGAAGGGCAGCGCCACCTCGGTGACCGACGAGGCGTCGGCGCCCACTCCCTCGTACACCGCGCGGAAACGCTCGGCGTCCTGGCGGGAGTTGGCGAGGACGAGGTCCGCCCCGTGCCGCAGCAGCAGGCCGTCGGCGAGCTTCTCGTAGACGACGCCCACATAGCCGGTGACGACCACGGGCCGCCGGGTGCGTTCCCGCCAGGCGTGGGCGAGCCCGTGCAGCATCGCCTGAACGCCGCCGCCGACGAGGGCGAGCACGAGGACGTCGTACGTCTCCTGCGTCATCTCGCGCAGGAACTCGACGGCGGTCACCTCGCGGAGGGAGTCCGCGCGGACGCCGACCTCGTGGAGCTGGCGCGCGGTGGGGGTGGCTCGGCCCCGTAGCAGGAAACCGTCCAGTCGTGTGTCCGGACCGGCCGTTTCAGGCGACTCGCCGGCTTCCTCGGGCCGTGTCGGTGAGATGCGGTTCGCGGTGAGCGCGCCCCATTTCCACCGGGTGTCGGAATCGGCGAGGACGGCAATCCGCAGGGTATTCGCGGTACTTGCTGGCACACCGAAGACGCTAGGAAGCGATTCCGATGCCCAGCCCAACCAGAATCCAACAAATGGTTAACAGCACTTCGCCGAATGGCGAATCGGGCCGCGAAACACGTCGGGAACAACTGGGTTCACTATTCCGCCACGCGTCGTTCACCCGGAATCAAGCCGACGGTCAAGACGAATGCCGGGCCGCCCCCTAACGTCACTCTGGTGGTCAAGCTCTCCGTCATCGTGCCGTTCTACGACGTGCAGCAATACGCGCCCGACACCCTGAAGAGCCTGCGTGCGAACGCACGTGAGGACTTCGAATTCATTCTCGTCGACGACTGTTCGCGCGATGAGACACCGGACATCCTCGCGCGCGCGCGGCGCGAGCTGCCGGGCGCGGTGCTCGTCCGGCACGAGCAGAACGGAGGGCTGGCGACCGCCCGCAACACCGGGATCGACGCGGCGCGCGGCGAGTACCTCACGTTCCTCGACGGGGACGACTGGCTCGCACCCGGCTACTACCCCCGGCTGGTGGCCGCCATCGAGGAGTTGGGGTGCGACTTCGTCCGCACCGATCATGTGCAGTGCACCGGGCGGGCCCGCACCGTGCACCGGGTGCCGCACGGCCGGCGCGGCGTGGTGATGACCCCGCGGGACGCGATCCTGCCCGCAGACCGCTCCACCTCCGTCGACTACCCCTACGCGTGGGCGGGCGTCTACCACCGCCGGCTGGTCGACCGCGGCCTGCTGCACTTCACCCACGGGCTGCGCACCGCGGAGGACCGGCCGTGGATCTGGCGGCTGCACCGTGAGGCGGAATCGTTCGCGGCGGTGAGTCTGCTGGGCGTCTTCTACCGGCGTGGAGTCGCCTCCTCGCTCACCCAGATCGGCGATGCACGACAATTGGACTTCATTCGCGCGTTCGACCAGGTAATCGAGGAAACGACGCGCGATCCCGAAGCCGCTAAGCTGCTTCCCAAAGCAGTGCGCACTTATTGCGCGATCATGGCTCATCACCTCGGATCAATCGAGAGGTTCGAACCCGCAGTGGCTCGAAAATTGCGCTCACTGAGCTCCGCCGCCCTGAAACGCATGCCGCAGAGCCTGCTCACGGAGGTACTGGACACGATGGACCCGCATCGGGCGAGCCGGCTGCGGAGGCTGCGGCGCAGGCCGGCGGTGACCCGGACGGCAGCCGCCTGATGCCACGCACCACCCGGATCTTCTGCGCGTCGACCCTGTATGGTGCCGCAACCCTCGCCGCCGCCCTCGACGCCGGACTCTTCGAGCCGACGGATCGACGCCTGCTGCTCATCACCAACAACGCGACCAATCCGGAGACCACCCCCGCCGTGGACGCCATGCCGGGCTTCGCCCGGCTGCGGGAGCGCTTCGACGAGGTACTGTCGTGGAACGAGACCATCTCCCCGTTCCACCCCAGCGGCTGGGGTCCGCGCGCCGACGACATCCCCATGTGGGAGCGGCACCTGCGACTGCTGTGGGGGCTAGGCGACGACGAGGTCCGGCTGGCCGTCGAGTCCGTCCACGTCAATCCGTCCCTCGCACTGTGCCAGCTGTTCACCGGCGCTCCCGTCGACGTCTACGCCGACGGCCTCATAAGTTACGGTCCCACCCGGGAGAAGATCGACCCGCTGGTGGGTACGCGCGTCCGCCGGCTGCTGCACCCGGACCTCGTGCCGGGTCTCACCCCCCTGCTGCTCACCGAGTTCGGTGTGGCGCCGGAGGTGGTCCCGGCCGAGGCGTTCCTCAAGGTGCTGGGCGAACTCGCCCAGGGGGAGTGCGCCCCGCCCTCGGCCGATGAGCGGTCGGCGCTGTTGCTCGGCCAGTATCTGGCCGCGCTCGGCGTCCTCACCGACGCCGAGGAGGAGGAACTGCACCTGAAGATGGTGCGCGGAGCTGTGGCACTCGGCCACCGCCGGCTCGTCTTCAAACCGCACCCCGTCGCGCCCGCGCGCTGGTCACGCCTGCTGGAGGAGGAGGCTGACCGGCTGGGCGCCGAGCTGACCGTGCTGGACCGGCCCGTCCTGGCCGAGGTGGTGTTCCAGCGGATGCGGCCCGCGCTCGTGGTCGGCTGCTTCTCCACCGCGCTGCTCACGGCGGCCGGTCTCTACGGCATTCCGGTCGCACGGGTCGGCACCGACGCCCTGCTGGCCCGGCTCAGGCCCTATCAGAACAGCAACCGGGTGCCGGTCACCATCGTCGACGCGCTGCTGCCCGATCTTGCGGACCGGGCGGCGGTGGACGGGTGGACCATGCCCACGCAGGAGCAGGTGGACATCCTCGCCGACCTGCTCAAGGCCGTGGGCTACGCCATGCAGCCCAAGATCTACCCGGGGCTTCGGCCGGCCGCCGAGAGCTATCTCTCGCGGCGTCTCTCTGCGCACACCTGGCGCTATTTCAAGCGCAAGCGCCTCACCGCGCTCGCCCTGCCCGGCGCGGTCCCGGCACACCTTGCGTTCATCCCGCGGAACACGACTGTACGCCGCATCGCTCGCCGCGCCCGGGCGCTGTCGCGGCGCTGACGGCCGCCGTCCACTCGTCCCGCGCGTCGCTCCCGTAGCCCAGGGCCGGGAGCGACGCGTTTTCCCGTCGCCCGGCGGCCATGCGCCAACACGCAGTTCATCCAAGCGATGCCTGTGCGATGCCCGTATGCCAGCGATGAATCCCCTTCCCTCCGCCGGACGTTCGTAACGTCCCGTTCGCAGACCGTCCAACGACCTCATGAATCCGCCGAGAAGGGCTCACCATGAAAGCGGCCGACCAGGCACCGGCATCCACGAGCTCGGCTCCAGCGCCCACCGCGCGGATCCCGACTCCGGACAGGGCCCCTGCCAAGGGCGTCCACCGCCCGGCAGTCGACCGTCTGCGCGCCCTGGACGGGCTGCGGCTGCTGGCCGCGCTGATGGTGTGTCTTTACCACGTCGCCGGCAAGAACGGCGAAGTCGCCGCGTCCTGGCACCAGTCCCCGGGACACATGTTCCCCACCTTGTCGCGGGTGGCGACCTACGGCTCCCTCGGCGTCCAGTTCTTTTTCGTCATCAGCGGCTTCGTGATCTGTATGAGCAGCTGGGGTCGCAGCCTGGGCGACTTCTTCCGCTCCCGAATAGCCCGGCTCTACCCGGCGTACTGGGTGGCGGTCTTCCTGGTCGGCACCGCCGCGGTCGCCCTGCCCGTGGTCGTCCGCCCGCTCCGGGCGGACGAGTACCTGGTCAACCTCACCATGCTCCAGCAGCCGATGGGCGTGCCGCGGGTATTGGGCGTGGACTGGACACTGTGGGTGGAAATGCGCTTCTATGTGCTTTTCGCGCTGTTCGTGATCTGGAGGGGCGTCACCTACCGGCGGGTGGTGCTTTTCTGCATCCTGTGGACGCTGGCCGGCGCCCTCGCCCGGGTCGCCGACAACCCGCTGACGGACGAGCTGGTGATGCGCGATCACGCGCCGTTCTTCATCGGCGGCCTGGCACTCTACCTGATCCACCGTTTCGGCGGCGACCTGCTGCTGTGGGGCATCGTCGGCATGTCGTTCCTCCTGGGGCAGCGCTACTCCGTCACGGCGATGTGGCACCCGGGCGCCCAGGGCGACTTCCAGCGCGACCCGCACGTCATCCAGCTGATCGTGCTGCTCGCCTTCGCAACCGTTGCGGTGGTGGCACTGGGCTGGGTGCGCTGGGCGAACTGGCGCTGGCTGACGGTGGCGGGAGCGTTGACATACCCGTTCTATCTGATCCACGAGCACCTGGGCTGGTTCGCCATCCGGGTGCTGCACCGCGGGTATGGACTCAGCCCCTATGAGACGCTCGCCCTGACCGTGCCGGGCCTGCTGTGCCTGGCCTGGTTGATGCACCGCTTCGTGGAAAAGCCGTTCGGGCCACGGCTGAAGCGGACGATGAGCGCGCAGGCGGCGCGGCTGAAGGCGGTGACGACGACCTGGCCCAAGGCTTGAGGGAACGCCGGTGCACAGGCCCGGGCCTGTGCACCGGGAGAGGGACCCGGCCACTGCGTCACGGCATGCGCCCGCTTCGGTCAGGACTGTGTGGCGCGGATCCTGCGCACGACGCGCCGTACCGTGGGATTGCGGCGCAGCGACTCGGCGCGGACCGGACTGCCTCCGGGCAGGTGCAAACGGCCCAAGCGTCGCTTCTTGAAGTACTGCGGGTACTCATCGAGGTGGGCGGCAAGCCACGCGGCCGCTTCGTCGTGCAGCCCGGGATACTTGCGGGACTGCATGCAGTATCCGACGGTCCGTACGAGTTGACCCAACTCGTCGGCAAGGAGACTGAGTTGCAGCGGACTGCCGATCGGCTCGTGCTCCGCGTCGGGCAGGGCGGCGTCGATGACCGTGAGCGGGATGCGGTTGCTGTTCTCGTACGGCGTGATGCGCTCAAGCAGCAGGTCCGTACCGACGCGGGCCACGGGGATGCCGTAGAAGGCCGCCGCCGTCATCAGGGCAGTGGAGAAACAACCGATGACGAGCTTCGGTTGCAGGAAGGCGAAGACGGTCTCCGCGAGCACCGGTTCACTCAGGACGGTCAGCCGCACCTCTAGTTCCCGGGCCGCCTCCTCCAGCGAGCGGGAGTACGCCGCAGGAGCGCTGGGGTGGGGTTTGAACAGCACGTCCTCGTGGCCGGCCCGGGCCGCCGCGCGCAGCATGCGGATGTGCAACTGCTCCTCTTCTGCCCGGGTGATGAGGTCGATGGCGGAGAGGTACTGGCCGAGCAGGACGGCCGTGGGGCGGTTCCCCTCGGGTATGCGTTCGGCGAGGATCCCACCCCCCTCCTCGCCGATCCGGGCAAGGACGTCGACCATCGCTCCGCCGGGGACAGGTTCGGGCTCGACACCGTATTCGGACAGGAGCATCGGACGCAGTCCGGGTACGAGGTCCAGGTGCAGTACGCGTGCGATGCGGCTGCTCATCCCGTGCGGGATCCGGTTGCGGGTGGGGCCGTAGCTCATCAGGCCGTCCGCATAGACGTGGATCGGGCTGTCGGCGAAGATCTCGGCGACCGCGCGGGAGGGGTTGGCCTGAATGGACTCGCAGGCGATCTCGACGGGGTCGTCGCCCAGGTCCCAGGCGAGGCGTGCGGCCTTCTCCCACAGGCAGGCGTCCTGGGCACGCGGCGACCAGCCGGCCGGGTGGTGCGGGGCGATGAACTCGTTCCAGGAGCGGACCTCGTCGAACTCGGGGCGCAGACTCGTGAAGCCGGCCATCCTGTCCAGCGGGGTGCCGACCTCCGGGACGGCGGCGGTGTCGCTGACGACGAGGATGCGGCGGTGGTTCTCGCGCGGGCCGAACAGGCCGGCGCGGATCGCCGCGGTGACCGTCGCGGCCGCGTACTGCGTCGCCGAGAAGAAGATCTGTGTCATGCCGCGACTCCCTTCATGCCGCCGCGTATGCGCCGCAGCATGTGTACACGTTCCTCACCCATGCCGACGAGCGCTTCGTTGAGCTCCTCGTCCGACATCCGGCCCAGCGCCTCGGCCGCCATGTGCCGGAGCTTGCCGGCCACACTCCGCTCGAAGCGGCGCCGGTCGAGCAACTGATGGGCGATGACGACGCAGTAGTTGCGCAGTGCCTTCTTGCGCAGCCGGTCGGCCTGGGGATCCTTGGCGAGCTCGGCCAGGACGATGTCGAACGAGCGGAAGAAGTCCAGCTGGCGTACGTCGCCGATCTGGGTCAGCGAACTGGCGATACCACGGCGGTAGAAGACGCCGCGGAGGCTGGCGACGGCGTAGGAGTCCGCCCTGCGGTGCAGCTCCCAGATCCAGGGGCGGTCCTCGGCGGTGCGCAGCCCGTCGTGGAAGCGCAGCAGGCCGCGGTCCAGCAGCCGGCGGTGGTAGATGCCGGCCCAGGCGTACGGGTAGTCCACCATCGTCGTGTCGTCGACGGGCAGGATCGAAGTGCGGGGGTCGAGCGGCGTGTGCCGACGTCCTTCCGGGGCGCGGTGAACAGCCCGTTCGACGCCCGTCACCTGCACGTGGTCGGTGCGCACGAAGTCGACGTCGTAGCACTCGATGGCATCCACCAGGGCCGCCAGATAGCCCGGGGCCAGCCAGTCGTCGCCGTCCAGGAAGGTCAGGTAGCGGCCCTCCGCCGCGTCGATACCGGTGTTGCGCGCGGTGGCCAGCCCGCCGTTCCGTTCGTGCCGGATCACCCTGCTGTTCTTCAACCGCTTCGTCAGCTCGAGCAACGCCTCATAGGTCTTGTCCTTGGTCGACCGGTCCTCGACGAAGATGAACTCGAATCCGTCCTGGTCGTTGTTGACCAGGCTGGTCACGGTGTCCGAGACGTAGGTCTCGATATTGAAACAGGGAACGATCACGGACAGTTTCGGGGGGTGGTCGGTCACGCGTACACCTGGGCTCTCTCAGGGGCAGATCCCTGTGACCGTAGAGCCTGTGCGACGCCGCACACCAACCTCCTTGCGGCTACCAGGTGAACGTAGGGTGGCGGCACGGCCTCTGATTGCGGCGGTCGGCACCCACGCACTCGCAGCGGACCGGCTGCCGGCCCGGCCGGCCTCCTTCGGCGGAGGGACGGGGAAGGCTCACACCCTCCGCCCCCTCCTTCTGCCTGCCCCGGCCGGGATCGGTACCGGTACTGCTCGGCGCCGCCGTTGCAGGTCCACTGGATGACCTCGGTGCCGTTGGCCGTGCCGCCGCCGCGCCCGTGATCACCGCAGCCCAGGACATCTTGCGCACGTGAAGAATTCCTCCCGCCCGTCGCACCGCCTCGCGCCGCTCGCCGAAACCGCTCCCGGATGCCCGCGTACCACATCCCCGCAAGGCACCGAAGCCGCCCCCTGGAACGTGAATTAATCACTCCGCCATCTGGACTCCACATCCCAATGCTCTGATCGGGTCCCCACTCGCCGAAAAATCGGCGGAAATTCTGGAAGGACCCGAGAGACATGTCCGGAAAATTCCTTCCCACCGCCAGGTTTTTGCTGATCGTCTCGCTTCTCAGTAGCGCCCTGGCTGTGACACCGAGTGCCGGCGCCCAGGCGGAACCCGCTCTCCAGACGCATGACGTACCGGTGGCCGGTGGCCCGAGTGGTGAAGCGGCGCAGAGACTCGCCGACCGCCTGGGCAGATCCCACACGGCCGGAATATACCTCGACCGCACCGAGCACCGGTTCGTCATCACGGCCACCGACGAAAGGACTGCGGAAGCGGTCGAGAACGCCGGCGCCATCCCGAGGCGCGTAACGTATGACACCGCCTATCTGGACTCCATCAAGAAGCGCCTCGACACCAACTTCAAGACGCCTGGAACGATGTGGGGTATCGATGTCCTCGCCAACCGGGTGGTGGTCCGCGCGGACAGCACGGTCGGCAAGAAGGATTTCGCGGCCCTGAAGAAGTTCCTCGCACCCTACGGCAGTGCCGCCCGCGTCATCCGGGTGGGAGGGAAGACCGAGAGGACATCATCCGCCATCAACGGTGGCGACTACATCGAAAACGGCGTTGTCTCCTGTTCGTATGGTTTCACCGTACGAAAGAAGACGGATCCCACCTACAAGGCGATTCTCACCGCAGGACACTGCACCATCACGTCAGGAACCGACTGGCGGAAGTCGGACGGCACGTACATCGGGTACACCACCGGGCACAATTTCTCCAACGGAAACGACTTCGGTCTGATCCGGGCCTACAACAGCAGCGTGACGTACTACGGAAACGTCGAAGCCGAGGGCGGCACGGCCCAGGACATCTCCTACTCGCGGGACAGCAGACTCTACGAGACCGTCTGCGCCTCCGGTTACAAGAGCAAGTACGCCTGCAACTCGGTGGGACTCAAGAACCAGACCATCAACTACACCGACGGTTCGCAGGTGACCGGCATGGATGTGGCGTTCATCTGCCGCGACCACGGCGACAGCGGTGGACCGCTCTTCGCCGGCGATGCCGCGTTGGGCCTGCTCTCGGGGAGCAACAACAGCGCGTGCTACAGCTACTACCAGCCGGTCAACGAGGCGCTGGCCTGGTACGGGATGGAGGTGTTCTGACCCCGCTGCCGCCCAGCGGCGAAACATCACGGGCGTCCGAGGGGCACCCCTGTCCGGGTGCCCCTCGCCCTCCGGGGCCGGTCGGCAGAGTCCTCGACCGTGCACCGTGACGCCCTGCGCGGCACCCTCAGGTCCGGACGCACCCCTGCCCGCTGCGGCTCGGCATCGGCCTCGCCGCCCCAGCCGCCCGGCCCCAGCCGCCCGGCCGCAGCCGACAGGTCACGCGCCGGCCAGCGACAGCTTCACCGCGAAACCCAGGAAGAGGACGCCCGCGGCCGACGTGGCACCCGCCGACAGCCGCCTGCGCCGGTGGAAGGCCGCCGCCAGGCGCGTGCCGCCGAATATCAGGGCGCTCAGGTACAGGCCGCTGGCGATCTGGGCGAAGACGCCGAGCACGACGAAGGGGAGCGCCGGGTGTCCGTACCCGGGGTCGACGAACTGCACGAAGAAGGCGACGAAGAAGAGGATCGCCTTGGGGTTGAACAGGCTGATCACAAGGGCGCGGCGGTAGGGCCGCTCCGCGGCCGCGACGAGCGGGGCCGGGGCCTGTGCGGCCGCGGTCCCCTGCCGCCGGCTCCGCCACATCCCCCATGCGGCCCGCAGCATGCCGACCGCCAGCCACGTCAGATAGCCGGCCCCGGCGTACTTCACGATCCCGAACAGCACGGCGTTCGCCTTCAGCAGCGAGGCCACTCCGGCCGCGGACAGCGTCATCAGCACCGTGTCCCCGCACCACACGCCCGCCGCCGCCGTGTAGCCGGCCCGCACCCCGCGGCGGGCGGCGACGGACAGCACATAGAGGGAGTTGGGCCCGGGCAGCAGGACGATGAGGACGAGACCCGCCAGGTAGGTGGGGAGATCGATGACGCCGAACATGGGAAGGAGTGTCGCACGGTGGTACGACACTCCGGTCCCGGGTTCCGCGGGGCGAGACGGCAGGTCAGAAGGCGTCGCTCGGCACGTACGTCCCCCACACCTCGCGCAGTGCGTTGCAGACCTCGCCCACCGTGGCGCGGGCCTTCAGCGCCTCCCGCATCGGGTACAGCACGTTGTCGGTGCCCTCCGCCGCCTTCTTCAGGTCCGCGAGCGCCGCGTCCACCGCCCGCTGGTCGCGCTCCGCGCGCAGCTTGGCGAGGCGTTCCGCCTGCTGGGCCTCGATCGCCGGGTCGACGCGCAGCGGCTCGTAGGGCTCCTCCTCGTCGAGCTGGAAGCGGTTGACGCCGACGACGACCCGCTCGCCCGCGTCCGTCTCCTGCGCGATCCGGTAGGCGTTGCGCTCGATCTCGCCCTTCTGGAAGCCGCGCTCGATCGCCGGGACCGCGCCGCCCAGCTCCTCGACCTTGCCCATCAGCTCCAGCGCCGCGGCCTCCACCTCGTCCGTCATCGTCTCGACCACGTAGGAGCCCGCGAAGGGGTCCACGGTCGCCGTCACGTCCGTCTCATAGGCGAGCACCTGCTGCGTGCGCAGCGCCAGGCGCGCGGACTTGTCCGTCGGCAGCGCGATCGCCTCGTCGAAGGAGTTCGTGTGCAGCGACTGCGTGCCGCCGAGCACCGCCGCCAGGCCCTGCACGGCGACCCGCACCAGGTTCACCTCGGGCTGCTGCGCCGTCAGCTGCACGCCGGCCGTCTGCGTGTGGAACCGCAGCATCATCGACTTCGGGTTCTTCGCGCCGAACTCGTCCCGCATCACACGCGCCCAGATCCGGCGGGCGGCGCGGAACTTGGCGACCTCCTCCAGGATCGTCGTCCGGGCGACGAAGAAGAACGACAGCCGGGGCGCGAAGTCGTCGACGTCCATGCCGGCCGCGACCGCCGTGCGCACGTACTCGATGCCGTCCGCCAGCGTGAACGCGATCTCCTGTGCGGGGGACGCCCCCGCCTCCGCCATGTGGTAGCCGGAGATCGAGATGGTGTTCCACTTCGGGATCTCCGCCTTGCAGTACTTGAAGATGTCCGCGATCAGACGCAGGGACGGCTTGGGCGGGAAGATGTACGTCCCCCGCGCGATGTACTCCTTCAGCACGTCGTTCTGGATGGTGCCGGTGAGCCGGTCGGCCGGCACGCCCTGCTCCTCGGCCACCAGCTGGTACAGGAGGAGCAGCAGGGCCGCCGGCGCGTTGATCGTCATCGACGTGGACACCTTGTCCAGCGGGATCCCGTCGAACAGCACCCGCATGTCGTCGAGCGAGTCGATGGCGACGCCGACCTTCCCGACCTCGCCGTGCGCGATCGGCGCGTCGGAGTCGTGGCCCATCTGGGTGGGCAGGTCGAAGGCGACCGACAGGCCCATGGTGCCGTTCGCGATCAGCTGCTTGTAGCGCGCGTTCGACTCCACCGCCGTGCCGAAGCCCGCGTACTGACGCATCGTCCACGGACGGCCCGTGTACATCGTGGGATACACACCGCGTGTGAACGGGTACGCCCCCGGCGCGCCCAGCTTCCCGTCCGGGTCCCAGCCCTCCAGGGCATCCGGCCCGTACACCGGCTCGATGGGCAGTCCGGACTCCGACTCGCGCGCCATGGTGTGTGCCTCCGCGTTGCTTCGTTTCTCGGCCCGGTGGACCCGACTACGTTACCGGCCGGTACAGACGACCTCGCCACGGACTGTAGCGGCGGCCGTGCGCCCGGTGGAGGGCCGCACGCTGGGACCTTGCTCACAACCATGCCCTGTTGTTCCCTTGGGGGCACATGCGGGGAGGATCTCAGGTGGCATGACCGGGCATCGGGGACCGGCGGGACGACCGGGGGGCGAATGCGTACCAGGGGGATGGGGAGATCGCTTGCCGTACTCGCGGTGACGGCCGCGCTCGCCGCGGTCGCAGCGGTCGCCGGATGCACGGCACAGCCGGCGGACGGGCAGGGCGGGGGCGCCGAGCACCGTCCACCGGTGCACATCGAGGTCCCGCACACGCCGTCAGACGGCGCGACGCAGGGCGCCACGCCCGCCCCGAAGCCTTCCGCCGCCGTCCTGTGGGCACGCGGTGACTCCGGCCGGCAGGTCCGCGAGCTGCAGGCCCGGCTGCGCCAGCTGGCCTGGCTGTTCGACGGGCCTACGGGGACGTACGACGATCTGACCGAGAACGCCGTCAAGGGCTTCCAGGGCAAGCGCGGGCTGCCGCGGACGGGCGAGGTCGATTCCGTCACCTGGCAGCGGCTGCTGAAGATGACCCACGAACCCGGCACATGGGAGCTGTATCTGATGGGCGGGCAGCCGGCCGCCGCACCGGACCCGCGCTGTATGACGGGCCGGGTGCTGTGCATCAGCAAGACGACCCGGACGCTGCGCTGGATGATCGGCGGACGGACCGTCTCGACGATGGCGGTCCGGTTCGGCACCCAGTACACACCCACACGGGAGGGTGTGTTCCACATCTACTGGAAATCACGTCACCACGTGTCCACGATCTACCACTCGCCCATGCCGTACGCGATGTTCTTCAGCGGCGGCCAGGCGGTGCACTACTCGTACGACTTCGCGGCGCGCGGATACGCCGGTGGCTCCCACGGATGTGTGAACGTACGGGACGAGGCCGCGATCGCGGCGCTGTTCTCGCAGGTGCGGACCGGCGACAAGGTCGTCGTCTCCTGGTGAGACGGACCGGAGGAGGTGTGCGGGGCGCGGGCGGGACCGGGGGAACGTGTCCCGCCCGCGCCGGGTGCACGGAGCCGTGGGTACGGGGGGAACCCCGGCTCTGTGCGACGGCCGATGACCAGTCGGCTCACTCATTACTGCGCCACCGGGGCCGAAAACGTCACACCCCCGTCGAACGAAGTCACACGCAGCACGAAACCCCGGGTCAAAGGGCATGCGGTCGGAGTGCGACGGGTCAGTGGCCCTCAGGCGCGCCCAGCGCGCTGCAGGTGGGGCCCGGGGACGCCGTCCGCGGGGGCAGGAACCGCGCCACGGCGTGGGGGGTGGCCGGCCCTATGTCGCCTTCGCCGTCGTCGCCGTTGCCGCCCTGGTCGCCGGCGTTCCCGTTGCCGTTCCCGGTGCCGTTCCCGGTGCCGTTCCCGGTGCCGTTCCCGGTGCCGTTCCCGTTGCTGTTGCCCTTGCCGGTGCCGTTCCCGGTGCCGGTGCCGTTCCCGGTGCCGGTGCCGTTCCCGGTGCCGTTGCCGTTGCCCTTGCCGCCGAGGACACCCCTGCAGAACTCGTTCACCCGCCCGCTGCCGCCGGCAGCGTCCTCCAGAGCGCGCCGCCGTTCCAGGCCCAGTCCCTTGCCGTCGGCCAGATCACGGCAGGAGGAGTACACCACGGCCCACCGCTGCCCGGCCCCGCCTCCGGCGTGCTCGTCACCTGAGCCCGGCCGGCCGCCCGGCGCGGAGCCGTTGCCGGCCTCGGGGTGCGAGGAGCCGTCCCGGGCGCCGCCCGTGGCACCGGGCGCCGGCGTACGGGAACCGCGCGCCCGGGGTCCGCCCGGCGTCGGCGTGCCCTGCGGCTGCCGCGGCGTCGCGGTGGCCGACACGGACGCGGCGGGTCCCGGTTCGTCGTGGAACGGCGTCGGCAGGACTCCGGTTCCGGCCGCCACCGCGGCCCCGCCGATCACCCCGGCCGCCACCGCGGCGGCGAGGCCGAAGCGCACGGGACGCCCCCACCAACACCGGCGCCCGGCGGCGACGGGGCGCCCGAGGCGGATGAGCCCGGCGTCGGCGGACGGGGCAACGGCGGACGCCCCAAAGCGTGCTCCCTCGCCGTCGGCGCCGGTGCGCGCGGCCCGGAAGGCGGCCAGTGCGGCGGCCTCGCCCGGCGGTTCCTCGGTGGTGGGCGCCGGTGTCGCGGCAAGTGCGGCAAGGGTCTCGGCGAGCCGGGCGGCGCGTGCGCGTGTGTCGGGGTCGGCGGCGTCCAGCGGCTCTCCGCGCAGCAGACGTTCCGCCGCGTCCTTGTCAAGCCACCCGTACTGCTCGTCGGCCATCACATGTCCTTCTGCGTCCGCGAACGCACGCGCGTCACACCCGCGGGCGACACCGCGCGCCTGCGCGCATCTGGCTGGGGAGGCATGGCGCGGAGGGCGCCAGCCGATTCGGGATCCGCCCCGGGGCCCGCGTCGAGCAGCTCCGCGAGCCGCTTCAGCCCGCGGTGCGCCGCCGTGCGGACGGCACCCGGGCGCTTGCCGAGCGTCTCGGCGGCGGACTTGGCGTCCAGGCCCACGACCACCCGCAGCACCACGGCTTCCGCCTGGTCCTGAGGGAGCTGGGCGATGAGGGAGAGGGTGCGGTCCGTGGCCAGGGCCTCGATGGCCTCGCCAGCCGTGTCCGACTCGGCGGCCTTCCCGGTCAGTTCCGTCTCGTCGCCGCCGATCGCGGGGCGCCGCCCGCGCATCCGTATGTGATCGAGCGCACGGTTGCGGGCGATCCGCGCCGCCCAGCCCCGGAACCGGTCGGCATCGCCGCTGAACCGCTCCAGGTCACGGGCTATCTGCAGCCATGCCTCGGAGGTGACGTCCTCCGCGTCGGGGTCACCGACCAGCGTCCGCACGTACCCGAGCAGCCGGGGATGCACCGCGCGGTACACGGTCCGGAACGCGGTCTCGTCCCCGTCCTGTGCCGCAAGCACGGCGGCCGTCAGCTCCGCGTCGTCCCCCAGCACCCCGAACTGCCCCTCTGTGCGCCTCGTCCGGCACCGCCCGCGCGGACCGGGTGTCGCTGTCGTGATTCCTCGTCGTTGCCCTGCGGTCTGATGCCGTGGTCTGCGGCGGTTCCCATCACCCGTTTTGCTGGTCGTCCGCGGTCGGCGCGAAAGGCACGTTACGGCCTGAAACAGGTCTGCGTCCACGGCCGTACAACGTGCAACCAATACGTGACGCGGTGAGGTGTGACAGAAAACGCATCCACGGCGCTGTAGAGAGTACGGGCCGCCGCGCGGCCCGTGCCGCGCGACGGACGGGGCCTCTCCTGTGGGGGGTGGCGGCCCCGGCCGTTGCCTTGGCGACGCCGTGACGCTTGTCGCGAGGCGCACTCCGGCGGGCCCTGAGACGGACGGCATCGGGGCGTCGGGCTCCTTTGGACATGTCCCTGAGCACATACTCCTGAGAACGAACCGGTTCGGGCCGTGCGGGCCGCGCGGGCCGACGGACGCCCGGCCGGCCCGCGGCAGCGGCCGGTGACCTACCGCCCAGGTCTCCTGGAGTTGCCGGCCGCGGGGGTCGTGGGCACGACGGCCCGCGTGGCGGGAGCGGCCGGAGCCGCGGTACCCGAGCCCGCCGTCACCTCGCTCCCGCCCTTGGTGCCGGACTTGCCCGTCTTGTCGGCCGACGGGGTGGCAGCGGCTTTCAACTGCTCCGCGCAGTACGCCTCGACGTTGTCCTCGCCCCCCGCGGCCGCCACCAGCCGCTGCCAGGCCGTGGCGTCCATCGCCCTGCCCCGGTCCTTGACCGCTTCGTAGGCACGGCAGTGGGCCACGGTGTCCTGCGCGGTCTCCGGGCGTTCCGGGGAGGCGGCGGTGCCCGGCGCGCGGGACTCCGTCGGGTCGGGCCGCACGGCCTGGCGGTCCGTGGCGCCGTGCGAGGGCTGCCCGTGGTCGCCGCCCGCGTCGCCGGAGAAGCCGGCCGACCCGATCCCGGCGACCGCGACGCCGCCCAGGGTGAGACTCGTGAGGAGCACGGCGACCGTCGCCTTCACCGAGCGTCGCGTGCGCCGTTGCTCTCGCGGCCGCCAGTCGTCCCGGCGCCGGGTCCGCGCCTGCCGGGCCCGGGCGTCCCGGGTGGCGCGGAACGCGGCCACCGCCCGCTGTTCGCCCTCGGCGTCCACGACGTCCTGGCGCAGTGCGGCGGCGAGCAGCGCCTCCAGCGCGGCGTTCTCGGCCTCGGCCCCAGGGGCGGGCACGGTGCCGCCGGGGTGCACGTGCCGACGGCCGGGGGCTCCGCCGCCGCTGTGCCGTTCACCCATGTCCGCATCCATCCCTGTCCGACGGCCGGTCTCGTCGCCGGGCGCGCCGCCGTTGCCGTTCATTTCGACTCCCCCAGCGCTCGGGAGCCGTCTTCCATCACACCCCGGCCCGTTCCGCCGTCGACGCCGAGCTGACGGGCCAGCCGCCTCAGCCCTCGGTGGGCGGCGGTGCGCACCGCGCCGGGCCGCTTGCCGAGGACGCGCGCGGCGGCCGGGCCGTCGAGTCCGACGACCACGCGCAGCAGCACGGCCTCAGCCTGGTCGCGCGGCAGCCCCCGGACCATTTCCAGGGCGCGCTCGGTGGAGATGGACTCCAGCGCCTGGTCGTGGGTGCTGTGGGTACCAGGCAGTTCGAGCGCGTCCTGCTCCAGCGCCGACGCACGGGGTCGCACCCGCTGCCGGCGCAGATGGTCGAGCGCCCGGTGCCGGGCGATGGTCGCCGTCCAGCCCCGGAAGCCCGCGCCGTCTCCCTTGAACCGCCCGAGGTCCCGCGCGATCTCCAGCCAGGCGTCCGACGCCACGTCCTCGGCGTCGCCGCCGACCAGCCCGCGCAGATAACCGAGCAGACCCGGCTGCACGATCCGGTACGCCACCGCAAAGGCGGCCTCGTCGCCCTCCTGAGCCCGCGCAACGGCCGCGCCCAGTTCCCCGTCGAACGCCTGTGTGCGGCGGGGTTCCCGTCGTTGGCCCAACACTGTCCTCGTTCGTACCGAGTGCGTAGCGAGCCGTGGTGAACCCGCACCGTGCGGGAACGCGTGGCGGCGCCCCCATGGTCAACAGCGTCACGCCCCGCCGAAGTGTCACAGGCGTCACCCCCTAGGTGGTCCGCGCCCCAGCCGTCGCGTCCCGGCACAGCAGCCGCAGCGAGCCGTGCCCGGCGAAGCAGCGGCGGGCCTCGTCGATCGGGTCCCACAGCGAGCCGTTCGGGGCGCGGACCCAGTGCTCGCCGCCGGACGCCCACCACTCGGCGCCGGTCTGACGGACGATCACCTCGCCCGCGTAGGCGCCGAATCCCCGCAGCGCGCTCTCCACGGCGTCGTACGGTGCCCCCTCCCGCCGTATCTCCTCGATCAACCGGTCCACGCGCCACAGGCTCTGCGCCGAGTAGTCGAGCCGCAGCCCGGCGCCCTCACGCATCGCCGCCACCGTGTCCGCCGCCCATCGCGCCGGCTTCGCGGCGGCGTGGGGCCTGGTCTCCTGCTGTGTCGTCACGTACGGGACAGCGAGGTCGGCGGCCTTTTCGTCACCGTGATCCGAGCGGGCGCCGCAACCGGCACAGGACCGGCCGCCTCCGCCCCATGGCTGCCACAAGAACCCCTCACCAGCGGGGTCTTCGCGGAAGTGACGGTTCAACCGCGGTGTGCGCTGCCTTCTGTGATGAGCATGTACTTCCATCTCCGCTCGGTGCCGGCCCCGGCACTGCGCAACAGCGCGAACTGGCTGCAGAGGCTCTTCGAGGACGACTGGGACACGGTGCGGCGGCGGGTCGACCGGCACCGCGAGGAAGTGCTCGACCGGCGCTACCTGGACCAGGAGTTGCTCTACGCCTGCGCCCCGTCCCACCCCGAGGAGAACGGTCCGCGGAACGACATCGTGCTCGGCGGCGCCCCGGTGTTCCCCGACGACCGGGAGGGTCCGCCCTTTCTGCTGCTCCCCGCGGCGCGGGCGGCGCGGGTGGCCGCGTTCCTCACGACGACGGACTTCGAGGCGTTGTGGCGGCTCGCCCGCGACCATCTGCTGCCCCGGTACGACGGGAGCGCCACGGAGGCCGAGACGCGGTGCGCCTTCGAGTCGGCGCACCGGGACCTGAGGGCCTTCTACACGCAGACCGCCGAGTACGGAGACGCGGTGGTGAAGCGGCTGATGCGGTGAACGCCGACGGGGCTCACGCCCGCCCGCGTGCCCGCCGCGACACGACGGCCCGCAGCACCCGCCGCCCCTCCGTGGACACCTCCAGGGCCTGGCGCAGCCCGTTCGGGCCGTGCCCGGCGAGCAGTTCGAGCACGGTGATCTGGCGGCGCAGTTCGGCGGCGACCAGGGACGGCATGCCCTCGGTGCGGCCCTCGCGGCGGGCTTCGACCGGGGAGGCGTCCTCGGCGGGGTCCAGCAGCTGGTGCACCTGCAGCGCGGCGACCGAGCAGGCGTCCGCCCACTGGCGCAGCGCCTCGGTGGTGGGTCGCGCGGGAAACGTGTCCAGCATGCGGCGGGCCAGCCGCGCGGCCTCGGCTTCGAAGACACGCTCGGCGTCGCCGTCGGACATCTCCTCGGCACCCAGTTCGGCCCGCGCCTTGGCGGCCCGCTCCTGCCACTCCTGCCCCGCGACGAGGCTCGACCACAGCGGCCGCAGGATCTCGTCGTCGCCTCCGAGGAGCGGAACACACCGATCCAAACAAGCCAGACCGCTCGCCGCGAGCGCACGTCTGTCCGCCTGTGCGATCAGGTCCACCAGGCTCATCACGCCTCCTCGAAACGCCTCGACGGGGCGCCTCATGCCAACGGAGCCCGCACTTCCCCTTACTGCGTGCAACCTACCGGGAGTGCCACCGGGGCACCACGCCCTGTCGGTGACTGATTGGGAACAACGGGTTTTCGGCCAACCGTGCCTCCGGCCCTCTCTCACCCCAGCCGGCCTGCCAGTTGCCGGAACTGCGCCCAGGGCAGCGCCGGCTTCCCCGCGTCCCAC
Organism: Streptomyces caeni; assembly: GCF_042678285.1. Classification (NCBI taxonomy): domain Bacteria; kingdom Bacillati; phylum Actinomycetota; class Actinomycetes; order Kitasatosporales; family Streptomycetaceae; genus Streptomyces; species Streptomyces caeni. The sequence continues at coordinate 34,206 of NZ_JBHUDX010000085.1, read as the reverse complement.
AGCTTCTGTGCGGTGGCCCGCAGCGGCATCCGGATCCCGGCCGAGACCTGGTTCTGCGTCTGCGCGGTCGCGCGATCGGACCACACCGCGAACACACCGCCGAGTATCTGCCGGTCGTAGCGCGCGGGCACCGCGGTGGAGCCCCGCAGCACGCGCGGGGTCCACTGCTCGTAGATCCGCTGCCCGGTGGGGTACACGAAGGTCTGCGGCTGGCCCAGCACGTAGTACAGGTAGGCGTCGTTGTAGTTGAGCAGCGTGCGGCCCGCGCCCAGGTACTCCGCCGGACGCCGGGCGCCGATCTCCTTCCCGGTCCAGTACGCGACCTCGAGGCCCTTGGCCGGCTGCACCGCGCTCGTCCGGTAGAACCCGTCGTTCCAGGCGCGCACCGTCCGGCCGTGGCGGCGCAGCACGGCCGCGCGGTCGTTGAGCCAGCCGGTCGCGAGGTCCGCGACGCCGGCGTTCGGCCCGTAGCGGGCCTTGGCCGCCGCGGCGAGCTGCGGGTAGGAGGCGGCCGGGTTCGACACCGCCAGCGCCTGGTACTCGTCGCCGCCCAGATGCCAGTAGGAGCCCGGGAACAGGTCCGCGTACTCGCCCAGCAGGTCGTCCACGATCCGCGCGGCCGCGGGCTTGGAGATGTCGACCGCCCCGCGGGCGGGGGTGCCGGATGCGCTTCGCAGCTGGAGGTCGGGGTGGGCGGCGATCACGGCGCCGAGGTGCCCGGGGGAGTCGATCTCGGGGACGACGGTGATGTGCCGGCTCGTGGCGAGGGCGACGATCCCGCGCACCTGCGCCTTGGTGAGGTGCTGCCGGGAGACGATCTCCGGATGCGTGCCGGACTCGATGCGGAAGCCCTGGTCGTCGGAGAAGTGCAGTCCCAGTTCGTTGTACTTCAGGTCGCCGAGCTCCCGTATGCGGTCCTCGATCCAGTCGGCCGTGTAGTACTTGCGCGCGATGTCGAGCATGAACCCGCGCCGTGGCTTGGCGGGCGCGTCGCGGACGACGCCCTCGGGCGCGGTGCCGCCGCCGTGCACCTCCTGCTTGAGGGTGCGGGTCCCGTAGAAGACCCCGGCCTCACCCGGTCCGGTGATCCGCACCCGCCCGGCGCGGACGGTCATCGTGTACGACTCCCGGTCGCCGCTGCCGGCCAGTCCCAGCTCGACGTCCCCGGTGCGGGCGGCCGTCCGCCCGGCGTACCCCATCTTCAGCTCTCCGGCCAGCAGCCGGCCCTCGTCGGCCAGGGCGTCGTCGTCGACGACCACCCGGGCCGCGGCGGCGGGCCGCCAGCCGGGGCCGCGCGCCGGGGTGTGCTCCCGGACGGCGGGGATGGTGCGGGGTGTCTGCGAGAGGGGGTAGGTGCGGGCCGGGGACGGGACGGAGGTGCCGGCGGACCCCATGGGGGCGACCGGCCCCGTGGGGGAGGCCGACGTGCCCGCGGAGGCACCGGTTCCGTCCGGCGAGCCGTCGCCGGACGGCCAGAGGGCCACGGTGGCCGCGACCGCACCCGCGACGAGGATCCCGCCGCCCAGCAGCAACCGGTTGCGCCTCCCGGACGTCTTCTTGCGGGAGACCCGCCGCCTGCGGCCGGTCACCACGCCCCTCCCCGCACCGCGCCCGGGTACGGCAACGCCGTACCCGGACGACCCGGCGGCACCTCACCCGGCCCGCCCGTCCGTATGCATCCGGCCTTCGATCGCACACCACTCACCTCCAGGCTCCGCTGCTCTCCCGAACCTACGGCCGCCACCCGCGCGGCCGTCCACCCAGTGCCCCAAAACTCTCCCATCCGGGTGAAAACCGGACAACGATTGGACATCCGCCCGACCGCCGTCGGTACCGTGACGGCGCACCTCACGCACCCTCCCCTGCCGATCCGCACGCGATGCCCACGGGACGTCACGCGCGCCTCCCGCCGAGGACCCACGCTGCATCCGCACCGTCCCCCTCACCTCCCCGGCCACACCGCCCTGCCGGTGCAACACCGCGCGGAGGCCACCACGGGCCTGGAGGTGTTCAACTCCGCGGCCTCCGACGACGCCCGGCGCGCCCTCCTCGCCTGCTGCCGCAGCCCGCGCTGGGCCCACCGCGTCGCCGAGCACCGCCCCTACCCCGACCTGGGCTCCCTGCTCGCCGCGGCCGACGAGGCGGCCTACGATCTCACGCCCGCGGATCTCTCCGAGGCGCTGGCCGGCGAGTCACTCATGGCGCTCCCGGACGGCGTGTACTCGGCGGCCCGGACCGCCCTCGACGCGGCACACGCCGCCTACGAGAGCAGATTCGGTCATGTGTTCGTCATCTGCCTGGACGACGTGGCGCCCGGGGAAGCCGCCGACCGGGTCCTGGCCGCCATCCGGTCACGATTGGCGAACGATCCGGAGGAGGAGCGGCCGCTGGCGGCGGAGGAGCTGCGGCGGCTCGCGCGGGGACGACTGACGCGGCTGCTGCGGGCACCCTGCGGGCGGCGGGCGCTGCACCACGCCCCCTGAGGAGCGGCGGACCTGCGACGACGCACGGCCGCGACCGCCCGCGCACGGGGGTCGCGAGCGGCCCCCACCCGGTCACCGGTAGGCCGACTAGCCCGTCCGTGCTCGTTTGATTGCCGGTTTGATCACATCGGTAGGGCCGCCGTAAGCGATTCGCCGAGTCGTCGCTACGATGCTGAGGGCCGGTGGACCGTACCCGGCCGGGCCCGACCGACCCAGAAGCCGGCGCGGCCCTAGTCCCCGCTCCCGGAGGGTTCTTCCGTGCCGGCTGGAACGCTGTACCGCGGCCGGGAAGGAATGTGGTCCTGGGTGGCTCACCGAGTCACCGGCGTCCTCATCTTCTTCTTCCTGTTCGTACACGTCCTGGACACCGCTCTCGTGCGTGTCTCCCCCGAGGCCTACGACAAGGTCGTCTCCACGTACAAGACGCCGATCGTCGCCGTGCTGGAGTACGGCCTCGTCGCCGCCATCCTCTTCCACGCGCTGAACGGCCTGCGCGTCGTCGCCGTCGACTTCTGGTCGAAGGGCCCGCGCTACCAGAGGCAGATGCTGTGGACCGTCCTCGGCGTGTGGATCGTGCTGATGCTCGGGGCGATCTACCCCGTCCTCGGTCACGCCGCTCGTGAACTGTTCGGGAGCTGACGCGCATGTCCACGACTGAAACCACCGCCTCCGCCATCGGCCCCGTCGAGGGCGCCCCGCTGTACGACGCCGACAACCCGGCGCCGGTGATCGAGGCCCCCCGCAAGCGGACCAAGAAGACCCCGAAGTCGACCCGCGGCAACTTCGAGATGTACGGCTGGCTGTTCATGCGCCTGTCCGGCATCGTGCTGGTCGTCCTGGTCGTCGGCCACCTGCTGATCCAGCTCGTGCTCGACGGCGGCGTCACCAAGATCGGCTTCGCTTTCGTGGCCGGCCGCTGGGCCTCCCCGTGGTGGCAGGCCTGGGACCTCGGCATGCTGTGGCTCGCGATGCTGCACGGCGCCAACGGCCTGCGTACCGTCATCAACGACTACGCCGAGCGGACGAACACGCGCCTGTGGCTGAAGGGCCTGCTGTACACCGCCACGGTGTTCACCATCCTGCTGGGCACGCTGGTGATCTTCACCTTCGACCCGAACATCCGCTAGGCACGGGGCTGCGAGAATCATGAAGATCCACAAGTACGACACCGTCATCGTCGGCGCCGGCGGCGCCGGCATGCGCGCCGCCATCGAGGCGACGAAGCGCAGCCGCACCGCCGTACTGACGAAGCTGTACCCCACCCGCTCCCACACCGGCGCCGCGCAGGGCGGCATGGCCGCCGCGCTGGCCAACGTGGAGGAGGACAACTGGGAGTGGCACACCTTCGACACGGTCAAGGGCGGTGACTACCTGGTCGACCAGGACGCCGCCGAGATCCTGGCGAAGGAGGCCATCGACTCCGTCCTCGACCTGGAGAAGATGGGCCTGCCGTTCAACCGGACCCCCAACGGGACGATCGACCAGCGCCGTTTCGGCGGTCACTCCCGCAACCACGGCGAGGCGCCGGTCCGCCGCTCCTGCTATGCGGCCGACCGCACCGGCCACATGATCCTGCAGACGCTGTACCAGAACTGCGTGAAGGAGGGCGTGGAGTTCTTCAACGAGTTCTACGTCCTCGACCAGCTGATCACCGAGGTCGACGGCGTCAGGAAGTCGGCCGGTGTGGTGGCCTACGAGCTGGCGACCGGCGAGATCCACGTCTTCCAGGCGAAGGCCGTGATCTACGCCTCCGGCGGCTGCGGCAAGTTCTTCAAGGTCACGTCGAACGCCCACACGCTGACCGGTGACGGCCAGGCGGCCGTCTACCGCCGGGGGCTGCCGCTGGAGGACATGGAGTTCTTCCAGTTCCACCCGACCGGCATCTGGCGCATGGGCATCCTCCTGACCGAGGGCGCGCGCGGCGAGGGCGGCATCCTCCGCAACAAGGACGGCGAGCGCTTCATGGAGAAGTACGCGCCGGTGATGAAGGACCTCGCGTCCCGTGACGTCGTGTCCCGCTCCATCTACACGGAGATCCGCGAGGGCCGCGGCTGCGGTCCCGAGGGCGACCACGTCTACCTGGACCTCACCCACCTCCCGCCGGAGCAGCTCGACGCCAAGCTGCCCGACATCACGGAGTTCGCCCGCACCTACCTGGGCATCGAGCCCTACACGGACCCGATCCCGATCCAGCCGACCGCGCACTACGCGATGGGCGGCATCCCGACGAACGTCGAGGGCGAGGTCCTGGCGGACAACACCACGGTGGTCCCGGGCCTGTACGCGGCCGGCGAGGTCGCCTGCGTGTCCGTCCACGGCGCCAACCGCCTCGGCACCAACTCGCTGCTGGACATCAACGTCTTCGGACGCCGGGCCGGCATCGCGGCGGCGGACTACTCGCAGAAGGCGGACTTCGTCGAGCTGCCGGAGGACCCGGAGCGGTTCGTGATCGAGCAGATCGAGCAGCTGCGGTCCTCGACGGGCACCGAGCGCGTGGCGGAGCTGCGGCGCGAGTTGCAGGAGACCATGGACGCGAACGTCATGGTGTTCCGCACCGAGCAGACGATCAAGACGGCCGTCGACAAGATCGCCGAGCTCAGGGCGCGCTACAAGAACGTGGCGATCCAGGACAAGGGCAAGCGGTTCAACACGGACCTGCTGGAGGCCATCGAGCTGGGCAACCTGCTGGACCTCGCCGAGGTCATGGCGGTGTCGGCCCTGGCCCGCAAGGAGTCCCGCGGCGGTCACTACCGCGAGGACTACCCGAACCGCGACGACGTCAACTTCATGCGCCACACCATGGCGTACCGCGAGGTGGGCGACGACGGCACCGATTCCGTCCGTCTCGACTACAAGCCGGTCGTCCAGACCCGCTACCAGCCGATGGAGCGTAAGTACTGATGGCTACCCCCGTTCTGGACAAGGAGGAGGCGGCCGCTTCCGGTTCCGCCGCCTCCCCCTACATCACGGTCACCTTCCGGATCCGCCGCTTCAACCCGGAGGTCTCGGCGGACGCGGTCTGGGAGGACTTCCGGATCGAGATCGACCCGAAGGAGCGCGTCCTCGACGGCCTCCACAAGATCAAGTGGGACCTCGACGGCTCGCTGACCTTCCGCCGCTCCTGCGCCCACGGCATCTGCGGCTCGGACGCCATGCGGATCAACGGCAAGAACCGTCTGGCCTGCAAGACGCTGATCAAGGACATCAACCCGGACAAGCCGATCACGGTCGAGCCCATAAAGGGACTGACGGTCCTCAAGGACCTGGTCGTGGACATGGAGCCGTTCTTCCAGGCGTACCGGGACGTGATGCCCTTCCTGATCACGAAGGACACGAACGAGCCGACGCGTGAGCGCCTGCAGTCGGCGGCCGACCGCGAGCGCTTCGACGACACGACGAAGTGCATCCTGTGCGCCGCCTGTACCTCCTCGTGCCCGGTGTTCTGGAACGACGGCCAGTACTTCGGCCCGGCGGCCATCGTCAACGCGCACCGCTTCATCTTCGACTCGCGTGACGAGGCCGGCGAGCAGCGCCTGGAGATCCTCAACGACCGGGACGGCGTGTGGCGCTGCCGCACCACGTTCAACTGCACGGACGCCTGCCCGCGCGGCATCGAGGTGACGAAGGCGATCCAGGAGGTCAAGAGGGCGCTGATCACGCGCCGCATCTGAGGCCGGTCGCAAGCGACCTCCGAGGGCCCCGTTTCCGCTGGATACGGGGCCCTCGGGCGTACCGGGCCACGATCGGGTGAAACCGTGTGAAGGGGACACCGGCGGGGCGTCCGGCCTACGATGATGCTCTCGGCGCCAAGGCCGCCGTGGACGTGGCCGAGATCCTCGAAGCGGGCCGGTCGAAGCGGTCCGCCGCCGCTCCTCGCACCGACGAGTGACCCGTCCTCCGGCCTCTCCCCGCCCCGGGACGGCGGCCGGCCACTCGTTAGGCTCTCCTCCCGTGCCCACCAAGTCCGAACAGACCCGCGCCCTGATCCTGCAGACGGCGATGCGGCTGTTCCGGGAGCGCGGGTACGACCGGACGACCATGCGGGCCATCGCCCAGGAGGCCGGGGTCTCCGTCGGCAACGCGTACTACTACTTCGCCGGCAAGGAACATCTGATCCAGGGGTTCTACGACCGCATCGCCGCCGAGCACCGCGCGGCCGTCCGGGAAGTCCTGGACCGGGAGACCGATCTGACGGCCCGGCTCACCGGCGTGCTGAAGGCGTGGCTGGACGTCGCGACGCCGTACCACGAGTTCGCGGTGCAGTTCTTCAAGAACGCCGCCGACCCGGACAGCCCGCTCAGCCCCTTCTCCGCCGAGTCGGAGCACGCGCGCGCGGAGGCCATCGACGTCCACCGGGAGGTGCTCGCGGGGTCGGGGGCGAGAGTACCGGAGGAACTGCGGGACGTGCTGCCGGAGTTGATGTGGCTGTCCCAGATGGGCCTCGTCCTGTACTGGATCTTCGACCGGACGGAGGGCCGCGAGCGCAGCTACCGGCTCGCCGAGCGCGGCGCCCGGCTGACCGCGCGGGGCGTCACCCTGTCCCGGTTCCGGGTGCTGCGTCCCCTGGTCCACGACGTGCACGAACTGTTCACGGACTTCCTGCCCGGGATGGCCAGGGTCCTGCCGGATCCGGCGAGGGCGGAAGGGGCGCACGCGTCCGCCGACGCGAGCGCCCCCGAGTGACCACGGGCACGGCCTGTCAGTTCACCGCGTCCACCTCGTCACCGGTCAGCTCCACGTCGTACACGAGCGGCTCCTGCCCGAGCACCACGTGCCGGGCCCGGGATCCGTACGAGGACGCGGTCACCGCGACGAGGTAGGTGCCCGGCGCCGGGACCGAGAGGATGTACGAGCCGTCGGCCAGCGACATGACCCGGTCCAGCTGGCGGCCCCCGGTGGACAGCAGCGTCACGGCCGCACCCCCGACCGGGTCGCCCTCCGCGTCCCGGACGAACCCGTGCACGGCGCTCGCACCGCGCGGGCCCGCGCTCTCCGCCGGCTCCTTGCGCGGCTCCTCGGCCGGCTCCACCGCCAGGTGCGGCAGCCGGCGGTCCAGCCAGCGCGGCAGCCACCAGTTCGACCTGCCGAGCAGATGCATCGCCGCCGGCACCAGCGCCGTGCGCAGCACGAACGCGTCCAGCGCCACCGCCGCCGCAAGACCGACACCCGCCATCGCGGCGCCCGAGTTGCCGCTGAGGACGAAGGCGAGGAAGACGCAGACCATGATCAGGGCCGCGGAGTTGATGACCCGGCTGGTCTCCGCGAGACCGACGCGGACCGCGCGGGCGTTGTCCCCGGTGTGCACCCACTCCTCGTGCATCCGGCTCACCAGGAACACCTGGTAGTCCATCGACAGGCCGAAGAGCAGGGAGAGCATGATGATCGGCAGGAACGCCTGGATCGGGCCCTCCTTGCCCAGTCCCAGCAGGTCCAGGCCCCAGCCCCACTGGAAGATCGCCACGAGGGCGCCGAAGGACGAGGCGGCGGCGATCAGGTTCATCACGGCGGCCGTCAGCGGCACCACCAGCGAGCGGAACGCGATCAGCAGGAGCAGGAAGCCGAGTCCGATGATGGTCGCGACGAAGTACGGCAGCCGGTCGCCGGTGACGGACGCGAAGTCCTTCGACACCGCGGTCACCCCGCCGACGTGGGCCGTCGCGCCCGCCCGCGGGATCACGTCGTCGCGCAGGGTGTCGATGAGCCGGTCCGTCTCCTCGGACTGCGGCGAGGTGGTCGGCACCACCTGGATCACGGTCACGCCGTGCGCGGGCGGCAGCGCGACGGCCCGGGCCACCCCGTGGGTGTCGCCGATGTCCTTGACGAGTGCGGGGGTGTCACCGCGGGTGGACACCACCTGGAGAGGTCCGTTGAAGCCGGGGCCGAAGCCCTCGGCGAGCAGGTCGTACGCCTTCCGGGTCGTGGTCGACGCGTCGTCGTTGCCCTGGTCGGTGGCGCCGAGCCGCAGGGACAGCACGGGCAGCGCGAGCACCACCATGAAGACCACGGCGAGCGCGGCGATCACCCGGGGACGCCGCTGCACCAGTCCCGACCAGCGGGCCGCGAGCCCGCTCGCCCGCTCCGGCTCGGGGCCCTGAGCGGCCAGCCGCCGCCGCTGCCGGCGGCTGAGCACCCGCGGGCCGAGGAGCCCGAGCAGCGCCGGAAGCAGGGTGACGGCCGCGAGCACGCTCATCACGACCGTGAGCGAGGTGCCGATGACCACACCGTCGAGGAAGCGCAGGTTCGTCACGAGCATCCCGGCGAGGGCGATGCACACGGTGCCGCCCGCGAACAGCACGGCCCGGCCCGAGGTGTTCAGGGCGACGGCGGCCGACTCCTCCGGGTCCAGGCCGCGCAGGATGCCGCGCCGGTGCCGGGTGACGATGAACAGCGCGTAGTCGATGCCGACGCCCAGGCCGATCAACGAGGCCAGCAGCGGGGCGATGTCGGGCACGTCGGTGACATGGCTGATCAGCTGGGTGGAGAACAGCCCGATGCCGACGCCGAAGACCGCGACGGCGATCGGCAGCAGCATCGCGAAGAGCGAGCCGAACGCGAGGAACAGCACGACGGCGGCCGCGCCGATGCCGACCATCTCGGACAGGCCGGCGGGCGGCTGCTGGATCCGGGCGATCGCCTGGCCGCCCAGCTCCACCCGCAGACCGTCGCCGCGGGCGCCCCGAGCGGTGTCGACGACGTCCTGCACCAGCTCCTTGGGCACGGCGTTCACCCGCTCCGTGAAGGTGATCTGCGCGTAGGCGATGGTGCCGTCCCGGCTGATCTGCGCCGCCCCCCGGGCCCCGGTGTACGGGCCGGCGACCGCGCCGACCCCCTCCATCCGCCCGATCTTCGCCAGCGCCGGCTCGATGCGGTCCCGTACGGACCGGTCGCGGACCGAGCCCCGGTCGACCTTCCACACCACCGTGTCGGTGTCGCCCGCGGCCTTCGGGAACGCCTTCTCCATGAGGTCGTAGGCGCTCTTGGAATCCGTGTCGGGCAGGGAGAAGACGTTCGCGTAGTCCGCGCCCCTGACGGAGGCCGCCGCGCCCACTCCCAGCAACGCCACCACCCACAGCAACAGGACCAGCAGCCGGTGCCGGTAGCACCACCGCGCCATTGTCGTCACTCTCTACGCTCCTTCATCAGGGTCCCCCGGTCCTGGACCACCAGCATCGGCGCTGGCGTGCCCGGACGGACATGATCCGCCCCGACTCTCAAGGAACTCCAAAGCACACCCACGCCCACGGGTTCGGGCGGGTGCGGATACTGGGGGCATGACGGCCAACGAGGCAGCGCACGAGGGGGCACACCCGGGCACGCACGAGGGGGCGACCGTGCTCGTCGTCGAGGACGAGGAGAGCATCGCGGACGTCCTGTCCATCGCCCTGCGCTACCACCGCTTCCGGGTGATGACCGCGCGCACGGTGCGCGAGGCACTGGCGCTCACGGAGCGCGCCGGGCCCGACGCCGCCCTGCTGGACGTGATGCTGCCGGACGGCGACGGGCGCGCGCTGGGACGTGAACTGCGCGCCCGGCGGCCGGACCTGGCGCTGGTCTTCGTCACCGCGCGCGACGCGCCCGCCGAGATCGTCGGCGCGCTCGGCCTCGGTGACGACTACATCACCAAGCCGTTCAACATCGACGAGGTGGTCGCCCGGGTACGGGCCGTGCTGCGCCGCACCCTCCCCCACGCCCGAACGAGCTCGCGCGGGGGCACCCCCACCGCCGCCGACGTCCTGCCGCAGCGCCCGCCGCTGCGCTACGGCGACCTGGAGCTGGACGAGACGACGTACTCGGTGCACCGCGCGGGGCGCACGGTCGAGCTGACCCCCACCGAGTACGCGCTGCTGCGCTTCCTGGTGCGCAACGGCGGACGGATCGTGCCCAAGGACCAGTTGCTGCGCCATGTGTGGCAGTACGAGCACACGCCGGCCGAGTCGACGGTCGTGGAGACGTACATCAGTTATCTGCGCCGCAAGCTGGAGCCGCTCGGACCGCCGGTGATCACCACCCGGCGGGGCGTGGGATACGGGCTGGCATGACCCTCCTCCGGCTCCCCCGGCCGCGCGGCGTCCACTCCCTGCGGGGCAAGCTGACGCTGGCGAACGTGGGGCTGCTGGCGCTCGGCATCGTCGCGGCCACGGCGTTCAGCCTGATGGGCATGCGGCACTACGTGCTCGGACAGATCGACGCCGAGCTGACCAAGTCGCGTGCCTCGCTGGCGGCTTCGCACCTGACCATGCGGGAGATCGACTCGCTGGCCGCGCTCGCGCTCGTCCGCGACCGGCTGCTGCCGCACAGCGGCGACGCGCCGAACCCGGACAGCATCTTCGTGGCCGTCGGCGGGGACGGCACGGTGCTCCCCGTCGCCGGGCTGAAGCCCACCGCCATCCAGCAGACACTCGCCGCCGAGGCCGGGGACCCGGCCGCGCTCGTCCGGGACGGGACGCCGCACGACCTCCGGCTGCGCGGCGACCCCTACCGGGTGACCGGGGTGCGGCTCGCCGACGGCGCGTACGTGCTGCTGGCCCGTTCCACCGCGGTGCTGCACAAGGGCGTCGCCAAGGCGCTCAAGCTCGATCTCACCATCGGCAGCCTGCTGCTGGCGCTGCTCGCCGCGCTGACGATGATCAGCGTGAGCCGCCGGATGCGGCCGCTGGAGGACATGGTGGAGACGTCGTCGGCGATCGCGGAGGGCGATCTGACCCGGCGCATGCCGTCCAGCAAGGACACCTCCCTGGAGGTCGAGCAGCTGCGTACGGCCCTCAACTCCATGCTCCATCAGGTGGAGTCGGCCTACCGGACGCGGGAGCGCAGCGCCGCCCAGCTCCGCCGCTTCGTCGCGGACGCCTCGCACGAGCTGCGCACGCCCCTGTCTGCGATACGCGGCTACCTCCAGCTCTACGACCAGGGGATGCTGACCGACCCGGACGAGAGGAAACGGTCCTGGGAGCGGATGATGGCCGAGGCGGACCGGATGGGCCGGCTGGTCGACGAGCTCCTCACCCTCGCCCGCCTCGACCGGCAGCCGGAACTCCGCTTCCGCAACGTCGATCTGAGCCGTCTGGTGCGGGACGCGGCGGAGGATCTGCGCGCCCAGCAGCCGGAGCGTCCGGTGACGGTGGCCGCGGACGGCGCGCTGCTGGTGCGGGCGGACGAGTCGGGGCTGCGGCAGGTGCTCGGCAACCTCGTGGGCAACGTCCGCACCCACACGCCCGCCGATGCGCCGGTGCGGCTCGGTCTGGAGCGCGCGGACGGGGTGGTGCGCCTGTGCGTGGCCGACGAGGGGCCGGGCCTCGCCGAGCAGGACGCTGCCCGCGCCTTCGACCGGTTCTTCCGCGTGGGCCCCGGCGCGGGCAGCGGGCTGGGGCTGGCGATCGTGCAGGGCGTGGTGGCTGCGCACGGTGGCGAGGTGGGGGTGCGGACGGCGCCGGGCGAGGGGCTGGCGGTGACGGTGACGCTGCCGGCGCGGGGACACGGCAGGGACATGGACGACGGGTGACCGGGCGTCAGATCCAGGTCAGCCGCCAGAGGCGGAAGACGCCCGTGCCGTCCGACAGGTACTGCCCGCCCCCGACGTCCTCACTGCCGACGACGTACTCCTTCGCCTGCCACAGCGGGATCAGCGGCACGTCCCGGGCCACGAGCTGCTGCACCTGCTCGAAGTCGGCGGTGACGCGGCTGCGGTCCGAGTACTGCTGGCTGTCCCGGATCAGAGCGTCGACGGCCTTGCTGCTGTAGCCGTTCTTCATGCTGTTGCCGGTGCCGACGAGCGGGCCGCTGAAGTTGTCCGGGTCGGGGAAGTCGGCGACCCAGCCGACCGCGTACGCGTCGAGCCTGCCGCTCGCGTACCGCTTCTGGAAGTCGGTCCACTCGTAGCCCTCGATGTCCACCTTGAACAGCCCGCTCGCCTCCAGCTGCCGCTTCAGTTCGGCGGCCTCCTCGGCGGCGGCGCCCCGGCCCCGGGCGTAGCCGTAGCTGAAGCGGACGGGCGTCTTCACGCCCGCCGCGGTCAGCAGGGCGCGGGCCTTCGCGGCGTCGGGCTTGGGATAGGCGTCGAAGAAGGACGTGGTGTGCCCGGTGATCCCCGCCGGGATCAGCGAGTAGAGCGGGTCGGTGGTGCCGTCGTACACCGTGCTGACCAGTTTCTCGCGGTCGATGAGCGCGGCGACGGCCTGGCGGACGCGGCGGTCGTGCAGCGGTGAGCGGGCGGAGGTGTTCAGCACCAGGTTGCGGGTCTCGGCGCTGTCGGACTCGCTGACGCGCCGGCCGGCATCACTGGGGTTGAGGCCGGCGAGCACGGCGGGCGGCAGCTGGCGGGTGGCGACGTCGACGTCCTTCGCCTGCCACGCCTTCTCCAGGGCTGCGGGGTCCTCGTAGTAGCGCAGCACCACCGGCCGGCCGGTGTCCTCGACGGCGCCCCGGTAGCGGGCGTTCGGCCGCAGGACGGCCTTGTCGTCCTTCGTGTACGACGTCAGGGTGTAGGGCCCGGTCCCGTCGACACCGTTGTCGGTGCGCAGCGCCTTGCGCGGGTACCGGGTGCGGTCGACGATCGACCCGGCGCCGGTGGCGACCTTGAACGGGAAGGTCGCGTCGGGCGAGGACAGGTGGAAGGTGACGGTGAGCCCGGCGGCGTCGACCGAACCGAGGGTGTCGAGCAGGGTCGCGGGGCCCACGTCGGAGTTGATGCGCTTGACCCGGTCGAAGGAGTACTTGACGTCCTCGGCGGTCATGGTGCGGCCGCTGGGGAACATGAGGCCCTTGCGGAGCGTGCAGCGGTAGGTGCGCAGATCGCTGCCCACGAAGGCGCACCGCTGGGCCGCGTCCGGTACGGGTTGCGCGCCGTCGGGTTCGAAGGTCAGCAGTGTCTGGAAGACGTTGCTGAACAGGGCCCAGGACCCGGCGTCGTAGGCCCCCGCCGGATCGAGCGACGTGACGGCGTCCGTCGTCCCGACCGTGATGGTCCTGTCGGTGTTCTCCTTGGCCGGCAGCAACTGCCAGCCACCCACTCCCGCGCCCGCCAGTACCAGCACGGTCGCGAGAATCCGCATGCGAACAGATCGCATCGGCGCCCTCCCCAGGCCCTCAGCGCACGCCACTCCCCTGTGGCACGGATCACCCAATCACAGCGTTTTGATCGAAGGAAGGAGAGATTCGTTGAAATAAGAAAGGTCTTACCAAGGGTTGTTACCGATCCGTTTCGGCCACTGCCTGGCCTCGGGAGTCAAGCGCCGCGCATCTGGAACCAGTCGGCGAGGGTCCGCGAGGCCCTCCAGCTACAGCAGCTCGGGGGTGAATGCGTCGGAGTCGCCCGCAACATCCCCGGCACCGTGGCCCTCCGCGACTCGAAGGACCCCAAAGGCCGCGTGCTTCGCCTCTCTCCCGCAGCATGGGCCTGCTTCGCCTCGGCGCAGTGACCGGGCTGCCCGTCATGCCCGGCGGGACGCCAGCTCGATCACCGTGATGTCCGACGGCGCGCCCACCCGCGTCGGCGGCCCCCAGGCGCCGGCGCCCCGGGACACGTACAACTGGGTGTCGCCGTAGCGGTCCAGGCCCGCGACCGTCGGGTTGGCGGCGGCCGCGACGAGGTTGCCGGGCCAGAGCTGGCCGCCGTGGGTGTGGCCGGAGAGCTGGAGGTCCACGTGGTGCCGTACCGCCTCGTGGACCTGGACCGGCTGGTGGGCCAGCAGGACGACGGCGCGCGAGGGGTCGCGGTCGGCGAGCGCCTTGGTGAAGTCGGGGCCCTCGCCCTCGCGCTCGCCCGCCAGGTCGTTGACGCCGGCCAGGTCGAAGGCGGGAAGTTCGGTGCGGGCGTTCTCCAGCGGGTGCAGGCCGAGATGGCGCACCTCCTCGACCCACTGGTCCGCGCCGGAGAAGTACTCGTGGTTGCCGGTGACGAAGTAGCTGCCGTGACGGGCCCTCAGCTGCGACAGCGGTGCGGCGGCCGGGCCGAGGTCCTTGACGCTGCCGTCGACCAGGTCGCCGACGACCGCGATCAGGTCCGGCTGTGTGGAGTTGATCGTGTCCACCACGCGCTGTGCGAAGCCCCGGCCCAGCACCGGGCCGAGGTGGATGTCGCTCACCACGGCGATCCGGTAGCCGTGCGCGGAGCGCGGCAGTCTGGCAAGCGCGACCGTGACGCGTTTCACGGCGGGGCCACGGAGCACGCCGTACGTGCCGTAGCCCACCGTGCCGGCCGCGGCGGCGGCCACGGCCCCGCCCACGACCCGGGAGACGAACAGCCTGCGGGACGGGGGGCCGGCGGCGTCCTCCGGAGCCGGGGACCGCGGGTCCTCGGGTGCCGCATCCACCTCTTCCGGCCCTTCCGGTTCCGTCCCGGCCGTTTCCGGGGCCACCGAGCGCGGGCCCACCGGCATCGCTGCCGGCCCCACCGGCACCGGTGCCGCGCTCGGCGCCGTCTCCCGCACCCTCGGCCGGCGCTCCACCAGCCGGCGCACCAGCGGCCGCAGGAGTTCCCCCGCCACCAGCGCCAGCAGCAGGTAGAGGGACAGCGCCATCCACAGGAAGCCCGGCCAGCCCAGGACACGCTGGAGCCAGAAGGGAGCTCCGGCGACCTCGGCCGCCAGGGCCCCGACGGCCAGCACGGGTCCGGCGGTGAGCACCGCCGTTCCGGCGCGCCGGGCGAGGCCCGGCCCGCGGGTCGTGTCACGGACGAGCCGGAGCCACGCGTACCGGTGCAGCGCCGCGAAGGCGGCCAGGACGGCCAGGGCGACCAGCCCGAAGACGACGACCACTGTGTCCCTGTCCCCCCGTCGCTATGGCGTACGTCGCAACGCGCGCAGTCCGCGGAACCCGATGACGCCGATGACGGTCCCCAAGACAAAGGAGACGACGGCGAGCGCCAGATGCACCCAGAAGTACGCCGTCGGATCCCCCGCGTCATCGAACGCGAGGCCGCTCGCGTCCTTCCACAGGTTCCTGACGAAAGTGATCCAGATGACCCAGCTCCACACCCCGAAGGCGAGCAGGAACCAGGAGACGGGACGGCTGAGTTTCACAAGACGGGGCCTTTCGTCACTGCGCCGGGCATCCGATGCCGGCATGCGTCCAGTATCGCCGCTTCCCGGTGGCCGTTCATCGCGGGGTGGGCGGCATCGGCCGGGATGCGGCGGGACTTCCGGCTCCGCACCCTGTACTTTCGCGTCCGTGTCCGCCTTGAAGAAGATCACCGGCCGCCGCCTCGCGGTCGCCTCCGCCGTCGTGTTGTCCCTCGCACTCGCCACCCCGGCGACCGCCCTCGCCGGCAGGAAGAGCCCGGCCGCCTCGCCGTCGGCCACTCCCCCGGCGGTGATGTCGACCGTCGGCGGGGAACTGCTCGGCAGGCCGGGCACCCAGGTGAACCTCGGCAGCGGTGCCCCGGTGCTTCCGAAGGACATCACCGCGCGCTCCTGGATCGTCGCCGACGCCGAGTCCGGTGACGTGCTGGCCGCCCACAACGCGCACTGGCGGCTGCCCCCGGCGAGCACCCTGAAGATGCTGTTCGCCGACACCGTGCTGCCCAGGTTCCCGAGGACCGAGCAGCACAAGGTGGCGCCCTCCGACCTGGCCGGCATCGGCGCCGGCTCCAGCATGGTCGGGATAAAGGAGGGTGAGACCTACACGGTTCACGATCTGTGGCTGGGGGTCTTCCTGCGCTCCGGCAACGACGCGGTGCACGTGCTGTCCGCGATGAACAACGGGGTCGAACAGACCGTCAGGGACATGCAGGCGCACGCCGAGGAGCTCCAGGCCCTCGACACCCATGTGGTCAGCCCCGACGGCTATGACGCCCCGAAACAGGTCTCCTCGGCCTACGACCTGACACTGTTCGCCCGGTCCGGGCTGCAGAAGAAGGACTTCCGGGAGTACTGCGCGACGGTGCGGACCAAGTTCCCGGGCGAGACCAAGGTGACGAAGGGCAAGAAGACCCGGGGGTCCTTCGAGATCCAGAACACCAACCGGCTGCTGGCCGGGGACTACGACATCACCCCCTACCGGGGCATCGCGGGCGTGAAGAACGGCAACACCACCAACGCGGGCGCGACCTTCACGGGTGTGGCCGAACGCGACGGCAGAGTGCTGCTCGTCACGGTCATGAACCCGGAGAGGCACGAGCACAACGAGGTCTACCGGGAGGCCGGCCGACTGCTCGACTGGGGCTTCGGCGCGGCCGGCAAGGTGACGCCGGTGGGCGAACTCGTCGCCCCGAGGAGCGCCGCCGGGCAGCCCGGCGCGAACCCGTCCGCCTCCGGTGCGCGCCGGAGCTCCGCCAAGCCGGTGGCCGCCTCGGTGAAGCAGGGCGGCTCCAGTGGCATCGGCGTGGCGCTCGCCCTCGTCGGCGGCCTTCTCATACTGCTCGGCGGGGGCGCGTTCCTGGTCAACCGCCGCTGGCCGCTGCCTGATCTGGTACGCCGCCGGACGCGCCCGTGACAGCGGCCCCCTTGTTCCGGGTGGCCGTCCAGGCGGCGCAGAACAGCACGAGTTTCGCGGTGAAGTTGATCCACAGCAGCAGCGCGACCGGCACCCCGAAGGCGCCGTACATGCTCTTCGAGGCGACCTGCTGGATATAGCCGCTGAGCAGCAGCTTCAGCAGTTCGAAGCCGACCGCTCCGATCAGGGCGGCGATCAGCAGGCGACGCCTGGGGGGCTCCACGCCGGGCAGCAGTGTGAGCACGTACAGCAGGACCAGGAAGTCGGCGCAGGCGGCGACGGCGAACGCGGCGACGCGCAGCAGCACGGCGCCCCAGCCGCCCTCGTCGAGGCCGAGTCGCCCGGCCGCCCGGCCCACCAGCGCGGAGGCGAGGGTGGACGCGGCGAGGGTGACCAGGACCGCGCCGCCGAAACCGATGAGCACCACACCGTCCTTCGCCTTGCGCACCAGCGGGTTCTCGTCGCCGTCCGGCAGTTCCCACACCGCGCGCAGGCAGTCGCGGACCTGCCCGACCCAGCCGATGCCCACGAACAGCAGTACGGCCGCGGAGATGGCGCCGACCGTGCCGGCGTTCTGGACCAGGCCGTGGATGTCGAGCTGTCCGGAGATGCCGGGGAACTGCTCGGCGATCTTGCTCTGCAGCTTGTCCTGCTGGGAGGTGCTGAGCGTCGCGGCGCCGATGGCGGCGGCCAGGGTGAGCAGCGGGAAGAGTGCCACGAAGCTGATGAACGTCATCGCGGCGGCGAGCCGGGTCCACTTCACGCGGTCGAGGCGTTCGTAGGACCGCCAGGCGTGCGTGGTCATGAGGCGGGTGACCAGCGGCCCGACGACGGGGAGCCTCTTCAGCCAGTCCATGATCCGACTCTCCCCTCGTGGCCCCTGGGCGCGGTTCCTCGCACAAAGCCGCGGACGATCGGTGTCCGGGTACCCCCGAAGCCGCCGGGCACCGCACCGTCGGCGGGACGCCGTGCGTCGCCCATTCCGGTGAGGCCCCGTAGTGAGTGGGGACATGAGAGCGTTATGCCCGTTTTGCGGCGATACGGTCACGATCATGCCTGCCCACAAGGACGCCCTCGGCACCCCGCAGTCCCTGCTGATCCTCGGCGGTACGTCCCAGATCGCGCTGGCCACCGCGCGCCGGCTCATCGCACGGCGCGCCCGCACCGTATGGCTGGGCGGGCGCCCCTCCCCGGAGCTGGAGCAGGCCGCCGAGCATCTGCGTGAGCTCGGCGCCGACACCCGTACCGTCGCCTTCGACGCGCTCGACAGCGAGAGCCATGAGAGCGCGCTCGGCAAAGTGTTCGCGGAGGGCGACATCGACCTGGTGCTGTTCGCCTTCGGCGTGCTCGGCGACCAGGCGACCGACGAGCGCGACCCGGTCGCCGCGGCGCGCGTCGCGCAGACCAACTACACGGGCGCCGTCTCGGCGGGCCTGGTGTGCGCCCGCGCCCTCCAGGAGCAGGGCCACGGCTCGCTGGTGGTGCTGTCGTCGGTCGCCGGCGAGCGGGCCCGCCGCTGGGACTTCATCTACGGCTCCAGCAAGGCCGGGCTCGACGCGTTCGCACAGGGCCTGGGCGACGCGCTGCACGGCACCGGCGTGCACGTCATGGTGGTGCGCCCCGGGTCCGTCCGCCGGCGCGGCAGCACGGGACGGGGGGACGGACCGCTGTCCACCACGCCGGAGCGGATCGCCGCCGCGATCGACCTGGGGCTGCGGAGGCGGTCGGAGGCGGTGTGGGTACCGGGGTCACTGCGGCTGGTCATGTCGGCGCTGCGGCATGTGCCGCGGCCGGTGTTCCGGTGGCTGCCGGTCTAGGGGGCGGGGTCCGGGGTCCGGGGTCCGGGGTCTACGCCCAGGGGGCGGGCAGGGAGGCGTCCTCCGACCGGGCCGCCTGCGGCGGCACCACCGCGCCTGCGAAGGCGAACTCCCGGAGCCTGCGCCAGACGCCGTCCGCGCCCTGCTCGTACAGCCCGAAAGCCGTGCACGGCCACTCGGCCTCGTAATCGGCGAGCTCCTCGTACGCCCGGTCCATCGCCGCGTCGTCGATGCCGTGCGCCACCGTGACATGCGGGTGGTAGGGGAAGAGCAGCTCGCGCGCCACCGGCCCGGAGGCGTCCCGGATCTGCTTCTGCAGCCACGCGCACGCCTCGGCGCCCTCGACGATCCGCACGAAGACCACGGGCGACAGAGGACGGAACGTGCCCGTCCCCGACAGCCGCATCGGGAAGGGGCGCCCGGCCGCCGCCACCTCGACGAGGTGCGCCTCGATCGCGGGCAGCACGGAGGCGTCGACCTCCGTCGGCGGGAGCAGGGTGACATGCGTGGGGATGCCGTGAGCCGCGGCGTCGCCGAAGCCCGCGCGCAGCTCCTGTAGCAGGCTGCCGTGAGGCTCCGGGACCGCGATCGACACGCCGATCGTTACGGTCCCCACGTCGTCTCCTGTCGTCGTGCTGGTGTCGTGCAGTGTTCTTCGGTGTTCTTCGGTGTTCTTCTGGGGCTTCGGGTTCTTCCGGCAACCGGTTCTTCCGGTAACCGGTTCTTCGGATGCTCGGCCTTGGTCGCGGGCAGGAGTGACTACCGACTGTACGGCGATGGGACGCGCCGCCGGGAGACCGGTCCTGCCGGATCAGTGCTTGGCGGGCAGGAACCCCACCCTGTCATACGCCTGGGAGAGGGTCTCCGCGGCGACGGCACGGGCCTTCTCCGCACCCTTGGCCAGGATCGAGTCGAGGGACTCGGGGTCGTCCAGGTACTGCTGGGTACGCTCCCGGAACGGGGTCACGAAGTCGACCATGGCCTCGGCGAGGTCCGTCTTGAGCGCACCGTAGCCCTTGCCGGCGTACTTCTGCTCCAGTTCCGCGACACCGGTTCCGGTGAGGGTCGCGTAGATGGTCAGCAGATTGCTGACGCCAGGCTTGTGCTCCACGTCGTACCTGATCACGGTGTCCGTGTCCGTGACGGCGCTCTTGACCTTCTTCGCGGTGGTCTTCGGCTCGTCGAGCAGGTTGATGAGGCCCTTCGGCGTGGACGCCGACTTGCTCATCTTGATCGACGGGTCCTGGAGGTCGTAGATCTTCGCCGTCTCCTTGAGGATGTACGGCCGCGGGATGGTGAACGTCTCGCCGAAGCGGCCGTTGAAACGCTCGGCGAGGTCGCGGGTCAGCTCGATGTGCTGGCGCTGGTCCTCGCCGACCGGCACCTCGTTGGCCTGGTACAGCAGGATGTCGGCGACCTGGAGGATCGGGTACGTGAACAGGCCGACGCTCGCGCGCTCGGCGCCCTGCTTGGCGGACTTGTCCTTGAACTGGGTCATGCGGCTCGCCTCGCCGAAGCCGGTGAGGCAGTTCATCACCCAGGCGAGCTGGGCGTGTTCGGGGACATGGCTCTGGACGAAGAGCGTGCACCGGTCCGGGTCGAGCCCGGCGGCGAGCAGCTGGGCGGCGGCCAGGCGGGTGTTGGCGCGCAGGTTCGCGGGGTCCTGCGGGACAGTGATCGCGTGCAGGTCCACAACCATGTAGAACGCGTCGTGGGTCTCCTGAAGGGCCACCCACTGGCGGACGGCGCCGAGGTAGTTGCCGAGGTGGAACGAGCCGGCGGTCGGCTGGATGCCGGAGAGCACACGGGGACTGTCTGAAGCCATGTTCACCATTCTCTCAGGTCTTCGGGACCGGTCAGGAACTGGTGGGGCAACAGGCGCGGGCCGAATCGGGCCCGGCGGTGTAACAAGGGGACATGACAAAGAACGGGGGCCGCGTGCGCACGCTCGGCAGGCTGGTGGCGGCGCTGGCGGTGACCGC
The DNA here is from genome assembly GCF_042678285.1 of Streptomyces caeni. NCBI lineage: Bacteria > Bacillati > Actinomycetota > Actinomycetes > Kitasatosporales > Streptomycetaceae > Streptomyces > Streptomyces caeni. The sequence continues at coordinate 13,497 of NZ_JBHUDX010000085.1, read as the reverse complement.
CGGGGCACTGACTGCGGCCGCCGGGCCGGCGCGGGCTGCGGGCAAGGACATACCCGACCTGGCGCTGGTGATCGCGGCCGGCACGGGCCGCACGACGACACTGCGGGCCGGTGAGGGTGACTTCGCGCTGCTGTGGGAGCTGCTGGGGCCGACGGAGCGGCGGACCGAGCGGGTGCCGGACGCGTGGCTGCGGGGACGGTATCCACGCGTACGGGCCACCGTGGTGTGGGGGCTGACCGGGATCGGGGGGTGGCCGTACACCCGGCGGGCGCCCGGGGGCGACGTGGCGATCGAGCGGCAGGACCAGGTGTTCCTGGCCGGGGACGGCACGGCGTGGGTGCGGTCGGACCCGGCGCCGGACGTGGCCGACGACGACGTCCGGTGGCATCGGGTGCCGCGGCCGGTCTTCGACCGGCTGGCGAAGGGCGGGCTG